>NZ_JEYB01000026.1:0-51108 GCF_000582255.1 Acinetobacter sp. 1566109
GCGGCAGGACGTATATTTGCGGCCAATGAAATAGGGGATGGTTATGCTGTTGTCACCAATGCCGGACCGCAAAGCCAAATTATAAATGGTGGGATAAATCTAGGAACAACTGACAAGTCTGGAAGATTTCTTATTCCTAGTCTTATGCCATATAGAGAGAACCATATTTATTTAGATCCATCATATCTTCCTTTAAATTGGAATGTTAAATCTACAGATCAAAAAACAGTAGTAGGCTATCGCCAAGGGACTTTAGTCGACTTTGGTGCTCATCAGGTTATTTCAGGTTTAGTGAGAGTGGTTGATAAAAACAACTCACCATTATTACCAGGCTATAGCGTTCGAATTAATGGACAGCAAGATGCTGTAGTGGGCTACGATGGTGAAGTATTCGTTCCAAACTTATTAAGACAAAACAAACTTGAAGTAGATCTTCTCGATCATGGTTCATGCCAGGTTAACTTCACTTATAACAGTAATCAGTACTCAACTAAAAAATTGGGACCTTATATATGTCAGTAAATAGTATTAATAAGGCTCAAAGAGAGAGCTATAAAAAATTTTCATTGTCTTTAAAATATTTTATAGGTATTTGCTTATTTTATATCGTTTATGCATTTTTTAGTCCATCACATGCTGCTTGTACGGTAGCTGGAACGACCAATAATACGTTTACCTACACGGCAGCAAATATTAATAGTGATGCAACGGTAAACTTTTCAGGAACAATTACTTGTACGAATGGAGGGATAATACCTCAGATCTCTCCGTTTATGTGTATGAAGACCGTATTTACAGGAGCAACCACTGCGAATAATAACGTGACCTTACCCTATACGGTTACTGCAACTGTAGGTGGAGCAGGTTCTTCTACCACCAACCAAACCTCCAATGTTTGGTATGGTCCAGTGGTAACTATCGCTTCAAACAATGTTCTTAGCTATTCGGTAAATGTGAAGGTACCCGCACGTACAGGATCACTAATTGCTTATCCTCAAGGAACGTATACAGCTACAGTTCAACTATTTTGGGATATGGATCTTCTATCAGTGTTATGTTTAGGTGATTTACTCAGCTGGGACTCTGGAAGTGTAATTTTAACAGCAAATTTTGTAGTGCCAACACTTTGCCAATTAAACTCAACCTCGAATGTAGATTTTGGCAATATTAATGATATTGGCACGGCTAGTCGTGATTACACAACACAAGGTGCTGTAAATACGACATGTAACTATGGAACGCCTTATACGATTTATTTGGGGGATGGCAATAACCGTATAAGCGGAGGGTTCAGGCGTATGGCCAATAGTAATAATGAGTTTATTCCCTACCAGTTATATAAAGATGCTGCTTATAGTTCGGTGTGGGATGCTACGGGTGGAGTATCTAGTATTGGTGGCACAGGTGGAGTGTCTGGTACTGGAACAGGTAATGCTCAAACGACTACAGTTTATGGAAAAATTCCGCAAGGTACTACGATTGCAAGTAGACCTGGTAGTTACTCCGATAATGTGGTTGTTACAGTGACTTATTAATTATTTTAAAGCTATATGGGAGGCTCTTTTATGACAGAGCTTCTTATAATTAAAATTGTATTGGTTAGAAATTGCTAAAATATAAATAATACAAATCAAATAATTCTTAGCTTTTAAAACTTGAAGGTCATCAAAAATGGTTTGACTTAAAAAGGTATTCTGTATATTTATTGATTAGTTCCAAAAAAGAACTGGCAAGTAAAACAGGCAATTAAAAAATAAAGGTGAATAAATGTCAGATATTATTTTGCATCAGTGGGAAATTTCTCCATTTTGTCAAAAAATTTCAAGGGCTTTGAAATTTAAGGGTATCCCATTTGATACAGTAAACTATAACGGCATTCTTGGTGCCAAAGTTCCTTTGCTGAGTAAAGTGGGGAAAGTACCCGTTATTGATGATAAAGGGCAACGTATACAAGACAGTACCCGTATTGCTCGTTATTTAGATGAAGCCTATCCAGATACACCGCGACTTTATCCCGAAGATCCAAATCAAAAAGCACTTGCCGAACTGTGGGAAGACTGGGCAGATGAGTCTCTTTATTTTTATGAGGTGTATTTAAGAGTAAATGATTCGGAAGCTTTAGAGGAAGCCATCCGTATTAGTAGTATTGGTCGCCCAGCGTATGAAAAGCCGATGGTGAAAGCTTTTATTTTAGCCGAATTAAAAACACAGCTTTTCTTTCAGGGCTTGGGCCGAATGAAAGCCGAAGATGTTGAAGCAGAGTTTATTAAACACTTAGACCGTATTGAGCAGGTTTTATCACAAAGCGAATGGTTGGTTGGAGATAACCAGACGATTGCAGACATTGCCGTGGTTGCTCAACTTGGTGAAGTCGTTCGAACAAGTAAAAAGTTTAGTAAAGAAATTTTGAATCGTCCGTTTATTGCTTTATGGTATAAAAAACAAACAGGGTGAAACGGCTATGTCATTAGAACCACCGAATAAAACACGAGATTGTGCAGTTGTTATTGGTGTCGGGGCTTCGCAGGGGATCGGAGCAGCCGTTTGTCATCGTTTTGCAAGAGAAGGATTAAAAGTTTACGTTGCTGGGCGAACTTTCCAGAAAATTGAAGCAGTCGCGGCCGAAATCCATGCAAAGGGTGGTGAAGCTACCGCATTTCGTTTAGATGCCGAAGATATACATCAAGTACAGGCCCTATTTGACACCGTTACTAGTCAAAACGAACGTATTACTGCTGTTATTCATAATGTTGGGGGAAATATTCCCTCAATTTTTTTACGCAGCCCGCTATCGTTTTTTAATGATATGTGGCAATCCACATTTTTATCAGCTTATTTGGTTTCTCAAAGCTGCCTAAAAATTTTTAAAGAACAAAATCACGGCACACTTATTTTTACTGGGGCGAGTGCTTCTTTACGTGGAAAACCGTTTTTCGCTGCTTTTACCATGGGTAAATCTGCCTTGCGAGCTTATGCATTAAATCTAGCTCAAATTTATAAAACACAAGGCATTCATATTGCTCATGTCATTATTGATGGAATGGTAAATGGTGACAGAATTAATAAAGCTTTATTTGGGCTAGGCCGTTTGGCGCGTCTTACACGTGGAACAGGCGGGCTTAATCTTGATGCAATAGTAGAAAACTATTGGATGCTCTACCTGCAAAGCCCTGAACTTTGGACACATGAGTTAGATTTACGCCCATACCAAGAAAAATTTTGAGAGACTCATATGCTAAAAACAATATTTCAGAAGTTTCAAAAAAAGCAGGGCTGTGTTGTGGTTGCCGGCCATGATATAGAACTACTTAATCATGACTTTGTAATTTTGGATAAAAATCATCAAGCTCCATTACATGTTTATCAAGTCATACATGATTCTACTGTTCAGAACATACAAGTAAGTTACGTAAATGATGGCATGACGAGTGTGCGCTTAAACTTGATAAAAACTAAGCATTTAAAAAGTCTGCTGAAATATATAACAGAGCATTGTCATACCATTGAGTTATGTGTGTTTCAGCCAAATTTTTCATCAGCGCCAAATATCGAAGCTTTATCTTTAGAAGAAATTGAACACAGTTGGCAGACCACAGGTTTAAGTGCAGTGAACGTGTCACAGTTCGTACTGAAACCTATGTTAAAGCAGCAGCGGGGTACAGTGATTTTTCTTGGAGCGCCATCTCATCATTCGGCTCATCACGATGTATTAAGTCAAAGTATGTTTGCGAGTATACGAGCGTTATCACAGTCGATGGCAAGAGAGTTTCAACCCAAAGGTATACACGTGGCGTATTGTATGGTGGAAAAATGGGAGGGACAAAACCCGCACTTTATTTCATCGGTTAAACAAGTGTGCCAGCACATCTATCACCAATCTGATTCTGCATGGAGCCAAGAGCTCAGCGTATCGTGAGATTTTACTTTCGAGTGTTCTTAAAATAGAGTACTGCTTTGGAATGACAGCACAACAATAATTTCTACAGGTACTCAAATGTTAAATATTAAGTATGCTCAACAAACGGTTAAAGTGGCGACTGCAGTGGCAACTTTGATGTGCTTTTCTTCACTGGCACAAGCTTATCAATATGAGCAAACAGCACGTTTAATTAACGAACGTTTATCTTATATGAAAGATGTCGCAGGCTATAAAGCAGAGCAGCATTTACCGATTGAAGATTTAACACAAGAAAAGAAGGTACTCGACCAATCACTTTCTGCGGCCGAATCTTTTGGACTGAACAGTGAAACAGTAAAGCCATTTATAGTGGCGCAAATGGATGTAGCTAAAGCAATTCAATATCGTTATCGTGCGGACTGGTTGTCTAGCCCTGAAACCAACTGGAAGCCTCAAGACTTAAGTGAAGTGCGTTTAAAAATTAGTTCTTTAAACACCGAACTTCTAAAAAATATTGCCTATGAACTTAAGAAAAATAATAACAAGGCGCCTCATGGCTGTAGCTATATGTGGCCAGTTCAGCACCCTCAACTTAAAGAAGCCGATAAAAAGGCTTTATGTGTAACATTGAATAAAATCAAATTAAAACAATGAAGCACCTAAAGCGGCTTATATAACTCAATTATTCAATCAACATTAAATCGGCAGTATTGGCAGATTTAAGTGGTCGTAAGGCAAAGGTTGAACGCGTATGCCGAATACCTTTAATCGAATAGAGCTTTTTACGTAAAAAGCGTTCGTAATGTTCGGCATCTTTTACGGCCACTTTCACCAAGTAATCATAGTCACCCGTTACTAAATGCGCTTCAATTACTTCGGGAATGTCTGCCAAAGCCTCACTAAAGTTTTCTAGCATTTCATCGTCATGGCGTTCTAGCGTAATTTCAATAAAGAACAACTCGTGAATACCAATCGCTTTTGGGTTTACGTTTACTGTATAGCCTTCAATAATTTTTAGACTTTCTAAACGTTTGAGTCGAGTCCAGCAGGGTGAAGATGAAAGCCCAACTTCTTCGGCGAGCTGCGCAACCGTTAAGCGTCCATTTCCACGAAGGGCAGATAATATTTTCCGATCTATGCGATCTAGTGTGTATTCTGTGCTGTTCAAAATATAAACCAAAGAAGATTCTTCTGTTAATTTTTAATATACGTGATTTTTATGCTGAGATCATTTAAAAAAAACTGAAAATACAGTAAACATTTTGAGTGACACAGCCATACACTATTTCTATGCATCGAACTCTACTGGATAGGAGTTGTGATGAAGCAAAGAGCACTGTTTCAGTAAGGGTGACTAAACAGTGCTCTTTGCGGATCTTATAAAAAATTAAATATTAGAAATTTTTGATTCGAAAACTGCTTTTATAGTTGAAGAAAAGTCACTAAAAGAAATTATCTTTATCTGCTGCTTAGTTTTATATTTGACAAATTTATTTAAACATTTGTTAGGTACTCTCATAAACTAAATCTATCGATTTAATGAAGTTAATTCTCATTTTTATTTTATAATTATTCTTATATGGTTTTATAATCTCATTCATTGAAAAATATAAAGTATGTTATTTAAACCTACATCAAAATTTTAATTTAATCATTATAAGTGCATATAAAACTAATCCCATAATTTTAATAAGGTGATGAAATATTCAAAAGATAAGAGGATTTATCTAACTTTCTTATTATTAATAGACACTTATACACAATTATTATTTAATACGTCCGCAACATTGCCACTAATACTTTTAATAATTTTATCGGGGAAATAATGCGTAATTTTTTAGTAACAGCTTTCACTTTATTGATAGGCACATCAGTTTATGCTGCTCAAGAGCCTAAAACTTATATACAACGAACAACTTGCGAGAGAACAGTACAACTACATGGTTTTTTAAGCCGTGCTCAACTTGATTGTAATTATCACTATACTTCACAAGAATTAGTTCATGAATCTGACAAATGTACCAAACATGAACTAGGTGAAAAGTATGGTAGAGAAGTTATGAGATTAGGTATGGACCAATTTGAAGCACGCAAACGTGAAGATATGAAAGGCCAATTATGTAGCACAGTTTTAAAAGAGTTTCCAAACTATATTAGAAAATAAAATGGAATCTTAAAAAACCTCTGTAGCAAAGCCGATAAAATGGATTTTATGATTCATTTTATCGGTGTATCTTTAAATATTACTGATAATTTTAAATCTCAAAAAATAAAAGATAATGTAATGGATTAATAATTCGTTTTACTAAAACTTTTAATGATTTATTTCTAGCCAATATCACATTGACACTTAAAATCTCTCTTATTATTCTCTGCGGTAGAATGGAGGTGGGACGCTTTATGCGTGCTGATTCTTGTGTGTCAGTCTGTCAACCTGCCTTCATTCACTCATATGCTTATATAAATGAGTAGATCGTATTCATATTTATAATTTAAAGTGCGTTAAGCAAATATAATATATTCTATTCAATAGATTAACGAATCTAATCTAATGAAAAACAAAAAAATTATTTATCCATTTTCTAGCCAATATCACATTGACACCCCAAATCTCTCCGATTATTCTTTGCCTGCTGGCCTACATTGCCAGTCGGTTTTAGCAGACCGCGAGCGTATAGCGCATCAAAAAAGCAATTTTTTGGTGGCGAACTCGTTCGTCCCCCCTTCGTAGCGGTAGGACGGAAGGGGGACGCCTTGTGCGTGCTGGTTCTATATGCCCAGTCTGCTAACCCTCTTTCGTTCTGCCACCATAATCATTTAGCAGTGATTGGCAGAAATTTTATGCATATAGGATTTCATTCATGCCTACTTTTTCTAAATTGGCCTTTGCCAAAGTCTCTCTGTCCATACCATTTAAACAGTCTATAAATCGGTTTAATCGACTCTAAGTCTTTACGTCTTAAGAATCGTTACGACTCAAAAATCATAGCAACAATAAACCCGAGATAGGCGAGCACACCTTTATTGTGCTGCTTTTGCATGCCTGTTTTTAGCGCTCAATTTAAGAGTGACGGCATTTCTATCTCTTTTATATACAACAAAAAATTATTTTAAACGGTACAAATATGCCACCTTTAGTACTTTCTACACGTGCTTTAAAAGTTGTGAATCATGCAATTCATTTATTTCACCATCACGGATTCCATCTTGTTGGTGTCGACAGAATTATCAAAGAGTCTGAAATTACAAAAATGACTTTTTATCATCACTTCCAGTCCAAAGCACGATTTATTGAAATTTGCATACTTGTGCAAAAAGAACGGCTGCAAGACCAAGTCATTGCTATGTTTGAGTATGATCACAGCACAAGCGTAACGAATAAACTTAAAACACTTTATGACGTACATACGGACTTGGAAGGGCTGTATTACTTATTATTTAAAGCCATTTTTGAAACCAAAAATACCTATTCAAATGCTTATCAGGTCGCACTTAAATATAGAACTTGGATAACCAATGAAATTTATAGTCAGCTTAGATTACTAAAAGCTGATGCTTCATTTCATGATGCCAAATTACTTCTGCATATAATTGAAGGAACCATTATCCAAAGGCTCAGTCATAACGATGTAGATGAGCGGGACAAACAATTCGAATATTTTATAGCGATGTTTTTATAAAATACTAAAGATAATAAAAGCCCCGAGGTTGGGGCTTTTACTGTATTAGGGGCTAAGCAAAGCTCTTACCACTTATGGCTATAAGTCACTTTAAGCGTTATACCATTTGCAACTAAGTGGCTGGTGTTATCGTTCGTTCTTAATAATTGGCTATAAAGCGGGTAGTACTTGCGGTTAAACATGTTTTCTAGGCCAATGGTCATGGTGTCTTTCTTGTTAAGCGCAAAACTACTGATTAAATCTGCCGTGGTATAAGATTTTACATCGTAACGACCAAAACTATTTACACCATTCAAACGGTAATCTTCTGAACCGAAGTAAGTAGCTTGTAGACGGTTTGTCCAAGTTTCAGTTGGGCTATAAGAAATATAACCTGTTAGTTTTAATGGTGGAATACGGAAGCCCGTCATGTCCTGTTCAGCACCATTTTGAGGTTTCTCACGGCCTTTCATCCACGTTACGCTACCACCAGTTCCCCAAACATTTGCATCGTCAAGGTAGTCAAAAGTTGCTTCAACACCTGTGACTTTCTCTTTAGTTCGAGCCAGCACTAAACCATTATTGAATGATTGAACAGCACCCAAGTCAGAAGTAGAGTGGAATACAGCTAAGCTTGAAGAGAAGTTATTAAAGTTACCTTTCCAGCCAAGTTCGTAGTTATCAACTTTTACAGGCTCTAAGAATGATGATCCAAGGTTAAAACCTTCACCAGCATTACGAATAATCAAGCCAACATCAGGCAACTGGAAACCTTGGTTAAACGATGCATAAATTGAGTGCTGGTCGTTTGGTGAGAAAGTCACATTGGCATTGTATAACCATGCATCAGCTTTCACTTTTCCACCTGGAACTGTGTAAGGGTTGGTTTTGCCTAATTGTGATAAGGGAACAAAGCTGTCAATTTGCGCATAGCTGTCTTCATAGCGTGTACCAGCTTCTGCTGACCATTGGTCATTAAAGCGGTGTTTTAGCTGTACAAAACCACCGACACTTTGCGTGGTGAGTTCAGGTAAATAAATCAGTTTGCCGATTTTTACAAACTCTAAGCCGCCCGATTGATCATAAATTTTTTGATCAAAAATATCTAAAGGCATCTCACTTTTTTCACGGCTAAAGTCACCACCCCAAACCAATGAGGTATCACCTAAAAACTCAAGGGGAGTGGTCACCGTTAAGCGGCTACCGAGTACATTATTTTCTTGATAAATCTGGTCGACTTGTTTACCACGGTTGGCATTTCCACGGGCATCAAACGGTGAAAAACGGGTAAAGAAGTCGCGGTAATAAATTTGAGCATCAACTTTATTACCAAAAAAGTCTTTATGGTTATAGGTTAAATTGTAGATCTGGTTTTCGTTTTTATTTTGGTCTTTGAGCTTTAAGCCTTTAATGGCTTTGGCTGGTACGGTTCCAGCTGGAGCATTCTTAATACTTGGACTTGGGTCAGATGCATAGTCTGAGTCTTGCTCAGCATTATAGTAGTTTGCAGCAAACTGGAGGTATTGGTTGTCATCAATGTGATAACCCAGCTTACCGCCAATGCTATAGCCATTTGAGTCGTAAAGGTCGCCCTGACTTGGTTCGGGTGCAACACGGTCACCACTTGCATCATATGGGCTACCAATACGTTGATAACCAAAGTCGAGCGCATAGTCAAAAGCGTTAAAACTGCCCGTAAAATACTGGTGAATATCACCACTTAAAGCATTAGAACGTAGATTTGTAAGTGGTGTTTGAAGTCCAACGACCGTTTTAGCCGTAGGTTCACCGCCCGCAGCTTTCGTGGTAATTGAAATAATACCGCCCGCAGCACCGCCACCATAAATTGCGTTACTGCCACGAATCACTTCAATGTTGGCAATACTTTCAGGGTCAATGGCTGAAAGTCCTCTCGCTGTATCACGAGTGAGGTTCATTGGAACGCCATCGACCAAAATAAGCGCATTACGGCCACGTAAAGTTTGACCATAGTCAGTAATAGTTCGGCTTGAGTCGGATAGGCCGGGTACGGCTTTGGCTAAAACAGTCGCAATGTTGCCAGACGAACCATTTTTCAAAAGTTCAATTTGTTTTTCATCGAGCTTGGTGACTTGCTTGGCAGAGGTAGAGAGTTCATCTGCACGTGAAGCGGTAATGGTAATAGTAGGGAGGGCTTCAGGCTTTTTTTCTGTTTCTGTGGTTTCAGCAGGTGAAGCGGCAAATGCCGAATTTGAAAGAATAATGGCTCCTCCAAGTGAAAGAAGTGGAATGATATTTTTAACTTCAGACTTTCTTGTAAAAAGTTTATTACTTTTCTTATTTGCCATTGTCTCGCCCTGAGAGTGATTTTAAATTGAGCGAATTATAAATGAGAATCATTGTAATTAACAATATTATTAATTGCATTAAAATAATATATTTGAAATTTATTCAATGAATTAGGGGAATAGGCATTTATTCCCCTTAAAAGATGTGAACAGTTATGAAATGTCTTTAAAGGTATTTAGATGGTTTTGATGGGCACGGCGTATAATGCTGCGGTCATCCCCGAGCACAAAAAGCTGAACAGATTGTTGTTTCCATGCCGCGATATCTTCAGGTTGTCGAGGAATGGCGCAGAAATGCTTTTGACTATTTTTAGTCTTTAAATACATCTCTTGAACTTTTTCTTTCACTTTTGGATGGCTAGTTTGCCACGGCATTCCCATAGATTGAGAAAGGTCGGCAGCACCTTCCAGAATAATATCGATACCTTCAACTTTTAATATTTCATCAAGTTGTTGTAGTCCTTCCAAGCTTTCAATCATGGCAATGACAACCGTTTCGTTTGCAGCCTGTTGAACAAAACTCGCTAAATCGTCCATGCCGTATCGATTTAATCTTGTCGAGTTGAGTCCTCTTTGCCCAAGCGGCATATAGTGGCAATAGTTCACCGCCTGTTGAGCCTGCTCCGCATTTTCAATACGCGGAAACACAATGCCCGTTACCCCTGCATCGAGCAGAGGTAGTACGAGGTGGTTCGCGTTTAACGGCACTCTTACAAACACATCAAGAGGCATGGCTCTAGCAGCTAAAATCATGGTCTCGACTTGAGACGTACTAAATAAAGTATGTTCCAAGTCGATAATAATAAAGTCGTAGCCCGCAAGTGCCAGTTGCTCGACATTAATCGGAGAAGCTACGGAACAAAAGATTCCGTAGAGCGTCTCGCCATTTGCTATTCGTTTCTTAAAAGAAATCGAATGCTTATTCATATTCAATTTCCTTAATAAGGCTGAGCGGGTTGGGTGTGGTTTGTACTCTCAAGCGAATTTCCGGAAGAAAACGACGGCTTGCGAGCTGTTCAATATCGATGGTGTCATCTGTAAAGTTAAACAATTCATATCGCTCAATAAACTCTGGGTGAGCTTCTTTATGCTGATTGATGATGGTTCTTAACATGGTCCAGAATTTGATTTCATCGAAGTCATAATGTTCATTTAAGAAAATTGCTAACTCGGCCAGATTTACAAACCAAAGCGCATCTTGAGTAAAGTCTCTGAGCTCATTTGGAGAGTGGGTTTCCAAGAACGAGTTCGGGTTAATTTTGGCGTGTTCTTTAGGTGCATCTTGCAAGTTAGGTAAAAGATTCGGCTCGCGTAAAAGATGACGACTAAAACGAATTCCATCGTGGAAATCTTTCAAGGCCGCTTTAACTGGTAAGCCATTTTTATGAATCAGTACCATGTTTTGCGCATGTGATTCTAAAGCGAGACCGTGGCACCATAAAATATGCATGATGGGTAGATAAGCATTGGTGAGTAATTTTTCTAACCAGAACTCGATACCATACTCTTGAATCCACTCATCAATGAGAGGTTTTTGGTCAATATCAACTTGCATCAAACCTGTTACTGGCGTGGCCGATTCACCTTCTTTTAAGTAGCTGTAAATACTTTCGCGCCAAATGCAGGCGAGTGCGCCGTATTGAACAGGAAGGGCAATCTGCTGATTCACTGAAAGACCGCCAATCTCTCTTAAAATAACAGGCTTACGCTGTTTTTCTAAAATATGGTCTTGCTCAACAATGTTATACAGCCAGTCACTCATTTTTGCCGCATTTTGAACGGTATGTGGTGCCAATACGCGAGAGGTCGAGGTATTGACCAAATTCATTGCCAACTTAAGAGAAAGCGCCGAGATATCACTAATATTTGATAAAGTTCGAATCGACTGCTGTGGTAAATAAGTTGGACCTTCAATATCTAACGGAATGATCAGTTGGTTGCTAATCGCATCTTGATAATACAATTCAATAATTTTATCCCACTGCCACGGATGAATTGGGGTGAGGATATAATCTTTAAAATCTACATTTTGCTCTTTCAATTGATCGTTAATGGCTTGTAGATCTTTCTCTGAAAAATGCTGTTTATAAAGCTGTTCTAAGTTAATGGTTTCACTTAAAACCAGTTTGCATAAACTGTTATGAGTCGCTACCCATTGAACCGTAAAACCTTCAGAAAGCTCGGGTGCATATTTTTGATTTTCTTTTAAATCGAAGCCGATACGTGACTTAAAGCTTGGGTGATATAAATGGGCGTTGGTAATTCGCGCTTCTTGTTCTAGGTAAGGCAAAGTTCTTAAAGGTTGAGCAGGTGCTTGGCTCAAAGTTTGCGCATGTTTAACGTAAGTTAAATTGAGTTCATCATTAAAGTTTTGCCATTTAACTGGGTCAGCTTCAATAATATTTTTGAGGTCGGCAAGTAGCGTTTTTAAGTTAGGGCAAGTTTCAGCGTCTAACGTAATATCAGAACGGATTAAGCTTGAAGGATCTAGCTTAATTCGTTTAAAACTAAAATGTCGTTTGGCCGCGCAGGTATAGAAAACGGTATCGGAAATATAGAACTTGATTTGACCTTTAGAAAATTCGTATTTAAAAGTATTTTCAAAAATGAGCGCTTCTAATAATTGACCCATCACGCGATTTTCCGCAAGGGTTTTATAATTGGTTTGTTGTGTTGGTTGAAGAGGGCAAAGCGCTTCTGCGCCGCGATATTTATAAATAGGGTTTTCAACTTCAATCCAGATTGGATTGCCACCACTGTGGTAGAGCGTATTTAACATATTTGCCTTAATTGGTAATGTGAGTGAATGAATTAATAAGTCGCGGTACTGCTTGCCTTTGGCAGTAAAGTTTTCTTGTGTGAGGGTAAGACGGGTGGCTTGCCAAAGTTCAGATTCTTCAATTACCGTAACTCGTGCAATTGCACTGATGAGATGAGCAATATGGTTGATCACGAGGTAATATTTTAAAAAGGTCCAAGCATCTTTTTGAGAGAACCAAACAGTACTATCTTCAGAAATAGATGAGTCGTCTTCTATCATTTCTGAAACAATACTAATGCCTTCCATGTCTCGAAGAATAAGACGATGCGGATAACCGTTTTTAAATTCCATTAAACTGTTTTGCATGTGCGCTTCTACGCTAATACCTTTGTTTGCAAACAATTCAACTAATGGAATAAGTGAAACTTTAAGGTACTGTTTCCACCAGAAAGTAATGAAGTCTTTCGCATCGGTCGATTGTAAGTTTTGATTCGGTGCTGCTTGCTGAATAAAGCTTAAAAGCGGGATTTCATGGTTTTCGTTTTCTTCAACCAAGCCACCGAGCATTCGGGTATTTTCTAATACCTCTGGCGTAAGCCCCGCTCTATAAATAATGCCAAATGAACTTTCAAGCTCTGGGATTTTGACTGTTTTTGCTTCTAACTCCGGCAGAATCAAAAGGTCGGGATATTGCTCATTAATCTTGTGATTAATAATAATTTTGCTCGCATCAATGGCACGTTCCATTTCATCCATTGGGTTATTACGAATGAAACTGGTAATACGTACATCAATTGAAAGCTTTAAGAATAGGTTCGATCGAGGTAGCCACACGGTGCGAACGGATGAGGTCGGCCATACCGTTTGACCTAAAGCGCCCAGATAGATCACGTCTTGGCTGTCTAAATATTTCTTTAAAGATGGGTGTTGAAGTAAGAAGTTGGCTTGCCAAGGGTGGGTGGGCATGAGTTCATAATTTGCTAATTTTTCTTGCAAACGATTTTTCGCAGCTTCTAAAACTTCCTCTTCAATATGGTGAGAAGGTTCGTTCTCGCTGACCAGTTTTTGTATTAAAGACGAATGAACCGCAAAGTAATGGAGTTGAAAACTTGCACCTAACTCGGGGCTATACTTTTTCATGTCCTCTTTAGAAAAACCTAAATTGGCTTTAGAGGTCACATGAAAAGGGTGCCCATATAACATGCCTTGTTCAGTAGCCTGAAAACCACTCAATGCTTTAGTTGCTGTTTTGGAAGGTCTATTTTCTAAAAAGAATTTTGTGTTCTCGATACTATTGGTAATATCGGAATACAGGTTTTTATTTTGGTTTTTATCTTTCAATAAGCTATTCAGTTCATCTGTAATCAGCTTCACTAACTGTTTAGGGTCGGTGAGCGAGTCAAACGTATTGTCGTTTAAATTTTGCAGAACAAAACCACGTTGATATCTGTGATAACCCGTAGTTGATAAGTGCTGAACTGCGCCATAAACAACCGTGTTAGATGCATGAAATGTATAAGCAAAATACAGGGTATTTGGTTGCTCTGCATATAGGGTGAATAAAGGAGAGTCTTGAGCTGGAATAATGCATTCTTCAAGATTCACTTTGAGTTCACGAAAGAAAGTATTCAGGTACTGTTCGAAAAGTTTATAAGACCATGCATCTGTTGTAATAATTGAGTTCATTCTTGTGCCTCTTTTAAAATTGTATCCATTAAGAATCTGTTCAAAATCACCACTAATCCCGCACCGATAAAAAATAGTGAGGTGCAGATTAATGCCGCGGTAATATTGAAAAATGAGTAAGTGAGCGTGATGGTGATTGGGCCAATAAGTTGCCCTAAGACAAAGGCACTGTTAGAAATACCAATCACTTTTCCTTGGCTTTGAGCGCCAGCTTTTAGAGAAATGGTATGTAAGATCGAAGGAATAAGGGCTGCAAAGCAAAAGCCTTGTATGAGTCGTAATACAAGAACTAGCCAGATATTCGAAACCCAGATCAATGCAAAAATCGTGATGCCGCAAATCAAAGATGCGTAAATGAAGTTATTAAAAGAATCTCCTTTATCATCATTTCGTTTTCCCCAATAGGTCGCAGCAATAAAGGCTGCTCCCCATGAAAGCGCATGAATGGTTCCCGTTAAACTCGCAGCAGATAACGATGAGTGAGTGCTTTGGCTTATTTCACTAATGTATAAAACAAAGCATGACACCAAACCAAAGCCGCCCGCTTGAACCAAAATGCCGGCGCTTAACCATGAAAAAATCGTTCTATCAAAGAAAGCTGGAAGCTTAGATTTCTCTTTGGTTTTTGTGACCTCTGCTTTAACGGGATTAGTTAATACAAATGACGCGATCACAATGAGCGTCATCACAACAAATGCTGTTGCGTTGAGTAATACTTCAACCCGCCATTGATCCATAAATATCCCGCCGAGCACGGGGCCACATAGGCAAGCTAGCGCAACACTACTTTGTAGTTGCCCAAAAGCGGCACCACGTTGTTGTTCATTAGAAAGATATGAAACATAGGCATTTAAAATGACTGAGAGACCGCAAAAACCGAGTAAAATTCGCGCAAAAATAAACAGGTATAAATGCTGGGCGCTCGCCATGAGCAGTATTGAAATACAAAAACCAGCCAGAGAAAGTAGCAAGGCCTTTTTATGGCCGAATGTGTCGGATAGGTGTCCCACAATCGGTGCTGTAAATAAACTGCCAATAGCCGGAGCCGCAAGTGCCAAACCTGCCCAGATAGTGGGAGCACTCATATGCGCCGTCAGTTTTTCCATATAGAGCGGCATGATCGGAATCAGCACCATAAGCCCGAAAGTGGAAAAAAACTGACAGAGCAAAATAATGAAATGATCTAGGCGAGATGAGCGCATGATTTAGATATCCATGGTCTCATAGCTAGAAACAGATAAGCTGTGATAAGGGTTTGGCGTACTTCCTATTTTACTTGGCATGCCTGTTGAGTCGCTTTCTTGCGCAAGTAAAGGCGTAAGTAGCTGTTTGAATGGCCAATTCTTATTGTCAAAAAGATAAGTTTGAATTAGTGATTTTGTTTGTTCTGAAATCGGTTGGGTTTCTACAAAATCTTGAATAATGTCTTGTACCATCTCCCAAAAATCGCTTTCTGTACGATCCGTATATTTCAAGGTAGCTAGAGCAATTGGGTAGAGGTTAATTTGAATCCCTAAGGTAATGAAGTAATTAAATAAGTCTTCATTTTTAGTAAAGATAAGATTGTTCGGTGTACTGGTATCAATGATATAAACCGGAGGTATAAAACCGCTTTCTTCAATGGCTGTGGTACATATTCTTAAGGTATCGTGGTCACGTAAAATAAAGCATTTCAACTTGTTATTTTCATAACACACCATGGTGTTTTGCCCGTGGCATTCAGGCATGATTCCTTTTGCCCAAAGCGTTAAAAATGTTTGAATAAAATGAACGCTTAAGTCTTTTAGTAATGTCCATTTGTCACCCTTAATGCCTAAAGTTTCCCAAGGGTCAACATATGTACAGCTTAAAGCTGACATAGTGATTGGTGTGACATTTTTGTCTTGGCAAAAGTCAGGTAAATGTCGGACTTGGCAACCAATTACACCTAAATTCTTTACAATCGGCTCTTGTTTACCCAGCACCCACCAATGCGTTTCATTACTTAAAAAGAGGCGATTTTTTAATAAAGAAGTTTTATTAATGACGTCATTTAAAAAATCATACGCCGTATGACCATTCATTAAATAACGGCCTGGCATAGAGCGGATTGCACCTAATGTCTTGGCATTGGTCGAAAGTTTTAAATGCAGTGTAGGTTTTGTGTTGTGAATAAGCGTTCTTAAAGAAGAAGTCGGTAAACCAATTGTTGTGACATGGTTCAGGTCAATACCACCGTACTTATTTTCATCAAACTTTAAATAGCGATGTTGAGTCTCTAGCAAAGGCAGGGCTAAGTAGTCCTCTGAAAGCTGAGCCATTTTTTCAACAATAAGACTTTCCTCAACTTCTGATAACAGAAGCTCTTTGTGAGGAATTGACTCCATATTATTGATCACATCATCTTTCTTAAATGCCCACCAATACACCTCAATTTCTTTTTGAGTTGTGAGTGGGGCAAGTTCACCTTTTGAGTGCGCGAATGGATGAAATGGGCGGTCAGCGACCAGCGATAGCAACTCGCTTTTGATTAAAGGCGAAGAAAATGAAAGTGCTGACTGTAAAATTTGAGGAATTTTTTCAGCCGTTACTAAGTTGTCTAGCCAATAATCAATCGCTTTTTGATGGTGTGGTGACGGCCACCAAGTTGCTTGAGTTAAATAGTTAAAAATTTCAGAAATCGAAACTTTAGATGTTGTATTGCTTAAGAGGTTATGAAGTAAAACTTCGGGTTGGGTAACATAGAAAGGATTTACACCATCTACTTTTAAACAGCTGAAATAGAGTTCCAACTCATCATTGAGAGTAATTGCCAGATAAGGCTTTTTATAGGAAATATGATCTTTAAAATCTCCATAATTCTCCATGTAGAGGGCATCTATCGTTTTTTGTAGTTGTGCTGTGTAAATCCGATCTAACATTTTAGTTATTCCTATTCTTATAAAAGCGGTAGAACCGTGCCAACGTTTTGTTCTTGTGCAGCATTGAAGAACCACTTCGCGCAGACAATATCGTCAATTGCCATGCCCATTGGGTTGAGCAAAATGATTTCATCTTCGTGTTCACGGCCGTTTTTATGACCAATAATGATGTCGCCAAGTTCAGCATGCAGTTTTTCACGACTGAACAAGCCATCTTCAACCAACACGTTGATGACTTTCTTTTCTCGGTTTGATTGGTCCCAGTCATCTACAATCACTTTGTCTACTTTTAAGAAGACTTCGGGTTCGATGTCCATAATTGAAATGTTTGAAACAAAGCAGCCTTTTTTAAGCCACTCAAACGGAATGTAAGGCTTATCTGAAACGGTACAGGTAATGAGGACATCGGCTTGCACAATTGCAGACTTAGCACTGTCATGAATTTCAATTTCTAGATTCGGATATTCTGATAAGAACAATGCTTTGAGTTTTTCAGCTGCTTCAGGGTTTACATCAAATAAATGGATTTTTTTCACTTGAGCGTATTGCTCAAGTACAGTTTTAATCTGCATTTGAGCAATTGGACCGCAGCCAATTACGGTAATGTCTGAAAAGTCTTTTTTTGCTAGATACTTAATCGAAACACCCGTAATTGCAGCAGTTCGCATTGCACTAATTAAGCTGCCTTCCATCACTGCAACCGGATAATTTGTTTCTGAATCATTTAAAACAATCAGTGCGCTGGCACGCGGAATATTGAATTTTTTAGGGTTATGTTGTCTTGAACCAATCCATTTGATTCCGGCAATCGGGTCGTTGCCACCTAAATAACAAGGCATAGCGATAATACGGTCAGCAATATGGTCTGCACCTTGCCAGCGAAGGTATGGTTTTAAGGGTTGTACAAACTGTTTATTTGCATGCAGGGTTAAACCTTCAGTGATCGCTTCAATAAATGAATTACTATGATTTGCTCCAAGATTTAATAAATCTGATTGACTTAAATAGCGAAGGGTAGCCAAATTGCTCATGAATATGTCCTAAGGAGAAAGTTAAACAACATTTTGTAAAGTAAGGTTTTCTTGACGTCGTACGTTTCGATTGAAGTGACGCTTTTTGATCATTTCGAACCATTCATCTTCATAAACCAGATCGAGATAACGGTCGCCGCGATCGGGTAAAAGCGTTAAGACGCATGAACCTTCGGGAATGGTTGGAATCAGTTTTTTTATGGCTGAAATTGATGAGCCGCTTGAACCGCCTGCAAAGATTCCTTCGTGTTCAAGAAGTTCTCTACAACCAAGTGCCGACTCGTAGTCATCTACATAAATGACATCATCAATTTCATCGGGGGAGAGGAGAGCCGGAACAGTACTTGCTCCAATACCGGGAATTTCGCGTGGACCAGATGTACCACCAAACAGCACAGAGCCGACAATATCGACAGCAATGACTTTTAATTCTGGAAATCTTTCTTTAAGGCGACGAGACACGCCCATAATCGTTCCGGAGGTACTTGCTCCAATCACGAGGTAATCAATCTTGCGATCAATTTGATTTAGGATTTCTTCTGCTTCACCAAAGTAATGGCTTTTCCAGTTGTTTGGATTGGCATATTGATTAATCCAAACCGCATTTGGCAGTTGTTGGCATAGCCGTTTTACAGTGTCAATTCTGGTTTTTAAATATCCGCCGTTTTGGTCTTTCTCAGAAACCATTTCGATATTGGCTTTATAAAGCTTCAGCATTTGTAAATTTGCTGAGGCAATTTTTGGGTCAATCACGGCAGTAAATTTTAATCCATATATTTTGCAGGCCATTGCAAGCGCAATAGCTAAGTTCCCTGATGAACTTTCAACAATATGGCTGTCTTTATTAATCACTCCAGATTTCAGGCCTTCCTGTAGCATGAATAATGCTGGACGGTCTTTAATACTTCCTCCTGGGTTTAACAATTCCATTTTCGCAATCACTGAGACTGATTGATGCGTGAATAGCCTTGATAGTTGTAATAGTGGCGTTTTACCTATGCATTCGAGAATATTTTCATGGATCATGGCAGATCTTCTCAGGTTTTTATGTGTTGTAAATGATAATTATTATTAATTAAATTATTATTACGATTTATTCCAAGATTGTTGCGGTTTGTAAAGAAAAAACAGGAGGAGTTATAGGAATTTTCACTAATTTTTTTGTTCTAATTCTTTGAATAATAAACTCTATATTTTACAAAAGTTTAAATTAATAAACTTTTTAAATATAAGCAGATAGGCAGGAACTTACTATTTTATAAAATTTAATCACAGTGAAAAAATAAGTGAGTTGACGAAAAAATGAAGAAAAATAGGTGATGAGGAAAGTTTTTTCATTCATAACTCTTCATACCAAGGTAAGTTTATTGAAACAAAAAAGCTGTAATTTGATAAAAAGAGCACTTCTTATGAAGGAGCTAAGTAGATAAAGCAGTGTTGAATAACTAGTCTTATTTTAAAAATGAAAATCTACTTATTGCCTACTTGAATCATTTTTCTAAAAATTAATCTAATTTAGCGATTAAGTATTATAGACGTGTTGTATTTATGACGACATATGTAAACAAGCCTTAATCTATAACATACGAACACTTTAAAATTATTGAAAATAAAGTTGTAAGGTGTAAGGGTTTGGATTTTTTTAATTATTATCGTGATCTTCAAGCTGAGTTAAGCAACTATCCTTGGCTAGAAATGATAGTTTCACTCACAATTTTGATTTTATTTGCTGCGTTGGCAAACTTTATTGCTAAGCGAATTATTGTTAGGGGAATCCGTCATTTAGTGACTAAAATCAAGTCACTTAACCAATCTGTTTTTGCTCAGCATAGTGTTATTAAGCGATTTGCCAATATTGTGCCAGCCATTGTGATTATGAATGGTATTACCACTGTTCCACACTTATCTGAAAAAGCCATTGCTTTGGTACAGATGGGCGCACAGGCATTTATTTTCCTGACTATTGCACTCACTATTAGTGAATTATTAAATATATTTAACTTAATCTATCAGCGTAATCCAAAGTCTAGAAATAAGCCGATTAAAGGTTATTTACAACTCGTTAAACTCATCATTTTTGTTGTTTGTGGTTTGATGATTTTAGGTACTTTCCTTAAAAAGGATGTATTTACCTTACTGGCTGGCTTCGGTGCGATGGCAGCCGTATTAATGCTGGTATTCCAAAATACCATTTTGTCATTGGTCGCGAGTGTACAAATTGCTTCTTATGACATGGTACGTATAGGAGACTGGATTGAAATGCCATCGTTAAATGCCGATGGTGATGTGATTGATATTTCATTGCATACAGTCACAGTCCAGAACTTTGATAAAACCTATACCACCATTCCAACCAATAAACTCGTAACGGACACTTTTAAAAACTGGCGCGGTATGAGTAATGCCGGTTGTCGCCGTATGAAGCGTTCTCTTTATATTGATCAAACTAGCGTTCACTTCATGACTGAAGAAGAGCAGCAAAAACTTAAAGATTTTCTATTATTAGATCAATACCTCAATGCCAAGCAATCTGAAATTGAAGAATTCAATAAGCATTTAGGGAGTCAGTCACGCTATAACAAAAGACGTTTAACCAATATTGGGACATTCAGAGCATATGTTGAATTCTATTTACGTCAGCATAAGGGCATTGCTCAAAACCAAACTCTTATTGTTCGTCAATTACAACCGACGAGTGAAGGTCTACCTTTAGAAATTTATGCTTTTACCAATACTACGGCGTGGGTTTCTTATGAAGCAATTCAGTCTGATATATTTGATCATCTCATCGCGATATTGCCAGAGTTTGGCTTAAGAGTGTATCAAGCGCCTTCAGCCTATGATTTTCAAAAACTAACAGTAGAATAACTAAATAGAAGAATGCTATCTTTCTTGATTTTTCAAATAGATAGCATTCTTTTAATAATTTTATACATTAATTAATAATTATTTTTGGAAAATTATTATTAAATAGCGGTATAAATTGACTATACCAAGTTATGTGCGTTTCATAACTTGAAAAGATTAATTTTTAAGCAAACTCGATCTATAACTTTTCAGGAGTAAGGCTTAAGTAACAATTTTGACACTTTGAACAAAGAAAATACTAAATGTTTAAGAATAACAAACAATAAAGTTGCTTTACTAAAATTTGTTAGGTGAGTTGGAGTGTTTGAATGGCTACAGCAATAGAGAACCGAGCTAGACAACTTAAAAACGCAAAACGTGGAGGATATGCGCCAACCATTGCCAAAGATGTAAACAAACACAAAGTCCAAAAACTAAGGAGAGCTCTAGACGAAGCCCGGCGATATGTGAGTGAACTAAATGACGAAACCATTATCTTTGACGATCAAGACGCAAGGCAAAAGGCTGAAGGAGCCAAAGCAATAATTGAAATGTTTGAAGCAGCTTTAAGCGGTGCATGAGTACCATCAAGCTAAAACATAAATTATAAAAGACCTTGCTGAAGACACGGTTAACTTTTCAGTCCCTCGACTAAAAACTCGTTATTCAGCAAGGCAGCAAATAAAAAAATAATTCAAAAATTTCTATATTCTATTTTTAGCTAAGACAGCACAAAAAATATAAGTCAAATAATATTATTGATGAGCTTAATTTTTTTTCAGAAAATTATTACCAACTATAAAATCTTTCCGCACATAAAATGCGACGAATTTTGCATTTTATTTAATTGCTGTGGCTTATTATGGAAGGCAGTTTCATAACCCTCTTATTGATTACATTTGGCATTTCAACACTTACATACTGCAATAATATATCCATCATACTTCCCTAAAAATCTGATTAATCACCAAAGTCAGAATAAGAGGGAAGGAACCATGCCAAAATTTCTAATAATCGCCGAGAAGGTGTATAAAAAATTCGAAGAAGATAAATTGTTCTCTGATAACCTGATTGAACAATTAAATAATTTGGTCAGTATTATTCGAAAAGAGATAAAGGGAACCCCCTGTAAACTCAAATATAATTTTATAGACTTTGAAGAATGTCTAAGTAAACCCTTAAATGAATGTTCAATTAAACTCGACATGAGCTTAATGCCTAAATATAAAAATAAGGGTGAATATATTATGTGGTTAGCAAGCTTTATTGAAAGAATTACAACAGGTGGTCAGCCAAAACTTCCACCACTTTCAAGTATTGTACCTGCTGACTTTAATACTAAAAAAGAAACTCAATCCGTACTTGAAAGTAAAAAGGCAGTATCAGAAGAAAATGCCAAGATGATAGTGAACTATTTTAATTCCGAAGAGTATAAAAAAAATAATAAAAAAATAAATCTGGTTTAAAACCTATAAAAGTGTGTGTCCACCGCACTTTTATAATTGCTGATAAATTTCAGCAACCGCCTTCTGGGGCGGTTTTCTTTTATATAATTTATTTACTTTATTTGATGGTGACAGTCTTATAATATGCACTTTTTAATTATCATAAGCGAATATTACATATTATGAAATTACGATTTTTTATCTTGGGTTTACTTATTTGTACTAACACTACGGCGGCACCAAACACAAGCTTTGAAGATGAATATTATAGTATTTTAGAAAAATTCCATATAGTTCAAGCACAAAGAGATGCTTTTATCAAAAAGAATGCGAATAAAAATTTAACCAGTTCGCAAAGGAAAAAGCTAGATTCAATAGAATGTAGCTATATGCAATCCGAATTAAAATATAATGAATTTCTTATTTCTAGATTTAAAGAATATAAAACTTTCATGAAAAGATCTGGTCTAGTAGTAGCTGCTGATAAAGAGTTAATTCAAATGGATATTGATTCTTTAAAAGAAGAAATAAATGGTCCTAATGGAAAGTGTAAATAACTATAAGCACCGATAACGGTGCTTTTTAAAAGGAATTTTTTTATTTTCAATACGATATACATTACATACTTAAACAATTAGATCATAAAAAAATCCATAACTTATCTGTATAGCATGTTAAGTTTTTCTACACATATAAATTATAGAAGGACTGAAACATGAAATGTTCATATCAAGATTTGGATGGAAACAGTGTTGAAATAACTTGTGAAAGTTACATACATATACCATCCGGTGCAGGAGTAAACAAAATAGCCGGGAATAATCGGTCGGCAGACCTAATACATATTACCGAAGATTTCAGTTTTTTTAAGAAAACACAAGCAGATTCAATACCCATCTATCGATTTGCTGTTGATGATAATTGTAATGTTTTTAATAGTGATGAGTTACCAGCTTTGGCACAGATTGGAACAAATTGGAAGGTTTTAGATGAATAGTTTTTAAAATGAAAACATAGTCTATAAGTTAATTTTAAATATTTTGTAAAATTTATCAAATAGTAAATATTTAACTAAACTTAATAGAGGTATTATAGACAGCTAAATTAGATGTAGTCTGAATATTTATAGGCAGTTTTAGACTAAATGTTGCATAGTGAGAAAGAACATGAAGCGCCTTATTACATTATTTTTATTGCCTTATGCTACGGGTACATTCGCTCAAGAGCCTTTCGAAGTCAATAAAAGCTGTTTTATTGTGAATGGTAAAAATAGTACTGAGACTTGCTTACTCTCTTCTACGAATAACTTAAGTTCTAACTTTGAAAGATTAACTTTTCCAAATAGCAAAGTATTTATAAAAGAATCAAATATTTGTTCTCATGAGGATTCATGTATTTCTGTGGGAAGTAATTTATCGAATTTAAAAGATGCGACTATTTATTATCGTGATTTTAAAACTAAAAAGATTATTGAAGCACCTGAAAAAGATTCATGGACATGCTTTAAGCAACAGCATGATCGGTTAGATTTTTGTGTTTCCTACAATTAACAAAAGCTTACCTCTAAGAGTGATAATTAAAGTAATGAGCGAAAACTAGTTAAGTATCCCTCTCATCTCTAAAACTGCTGCTATTTAATTATCAATGCTTTAATTATGTGTGCTCCATTCTAATTTACATTTCTATGCGAGAAGTACAAAAAAGTCTATAAACCTATGCTGATCGTAATATGGATAGTCAGTATTTATAACCTAATCAATGGAAACTGTATGAGGTAAGATATGACTAAAATTATAGCTACCCTAGGTTTAGCAGCAATTATTTCAGTCTCTGTTGCGGCATGCCAAGGCGAGAACGATACCAAACAGCAAGATAAAACCACAACGCCGCACTCATTAGATAAAGACTCATAAAACTAAAAAAGCCCATCAATAGATGGGCTTTTT
This sequence comes from Acinetobacter sp. 1566109, assembly GCF_000582255.1. NCBI lineage: Bacteria > Pseudomonadati > Pseudomonadota > Gammaproteobacteria > Moraxellales > Moraxellaceae > Acinetobacter > Acinetobacter sp. 1566109. The sequence goes on from NZ_JEYB01000026.1 coordinate 24,501, forward strand.
TAGTTTTATTTTCATTTAAAAAATGGATTACTCACAAACACTAAACCGACTGAAAAAAATGAGTCATCTTTAGTCTGATTTAAACGGTTACCGTAACTTGCGTTGAACTGTATATTTTCTTTGTACAACATATATTTAATACCGGTTTGATAAAATGAATCACTTCGATCATTTCCATACACTTCAGCAGTAACCGTTAAGGGTTTCGTAATGAATGTTTCTGTACCCACACCCCAAGTAGTTTGCTCGCGGTGAGTGGTGTGTTCTCTAAGCCAGCCCACATTAGTATGCAATAAGAAATGGTCATCCAACATAGAAATACTTAAGGGCACATTCACAGTCCAATCTTTTTCACTAGTGTGGTTGTTATTAATTTGGCTAGAAAATGAAACACCAATTCCCCAGTTATTGGTCTCAAGTGGTTTTATAAGCGTTTTCCCTTGAACAGTTGTATAAGTGATATTACCTGCCTCATCAGAAAAATGACGCCCCAAACCTACACCAAACTCAAAATTGCCACCAATATTGCAAGAAGGAATAACCCAATATTCCTTATCTTTAGGGTTATTCTGCATCCATGAGTCAAGTTGACAAGAATGGGCTGGGACTAAAGAAGCATCATCAACGACCATTGGTCGTCCAGCATAGCTACAAATAAATGCCAAGCAAGTGCTAAAAAAAACGATAGATTTTTTAAAATTAAGAAATAGCATGGATGACTCCAAAACAACAAGGAGCATATGTAAGTATTTACTTGTTTTTTAAAACAACTGATAAATAAGAAATAAAGCAAAAGGGAAGGACTCTCTTAAATCCACAAGAGAGCCAGTGGGCTTTAGTGGATACTTAAATCTGAGTCGATGATTTATTCTTATCAATCGAGCAAGTACTCACAATGAAGCTCCTAAAAATTCGTTGCGCGGATTCTAAGGCGGTTTTTATAAGCTGGCAAGTTAAAGTTTCATGACATATATTTTTTGAACAACTATTAAAAGACTTACAAACTCAAACGTTACTCATCAAATTTATACATAAAGTAAAATTTAATAAAAAGTATCTTTTTTATAATTATTTAAAAGAATTTTGAGGGTTAAAAATGAAAAAAAATATTAAAATTTTATTATTAACAGGATTAATTGCAACTTTACCATTAACTGTTGTTGCTAGAAATGTTGAAACCAAAGTAAGCTTTTTAAAAGGTTCTGATCAAACAACTTTAACAGGGAAATTTCAGGGCTATGATGATGTAAGGTATCGAGTTTTTGCAAAAAGTGGACAGGTTTTAAAATTTAACATTAATAGTTATAGCAACTTAGCTTATATTAATGTTTTTGCTCCAGGTCAAAAGCCAGGCAAAGATAAGGCATTATTAGTAGGCTCGACTACAGGCTCTTCAGGAGAAGTAATACTACCCGTTGATGGTGACTATATTATTCAAGTTTATCAAATGAGAAATAGTGCACGAAAAAATAGAACCGTATCATTTAATTTAGATCTTCAAATAGTAAATAATAAAAATATAAAATACTAATTAAGACCATCTATATAAAAGCTCTAATAATTAGAGCTTTTATATAAGATTAAAAAATATTAATTTAAATAAATTGACTCATGAATTCCGCACTTTTCAACAAAAGCTAAATCATGAGAGACTAATAACACAGCACCTTCATAGCTAGAAATAGCATTTGCAAATAGCTCTCTTGATTCAATATCTAGATGATTTTCTGGTTCATCGAGTAATAAAAGTTCAGGCATAGTCTCTGCATGACTTAAACCTAACAATGCGACTTTTAACTTCTCACCACCACTCAGTTGAGCTAAAGGATAAGTCCCTTTTTCACCTCGAAGCCTAAGCTGACCTAATAGATTTCTCCACTCTAACTCAGAAATATCAGGATTAATATTTCTTAAATTCTCAACAGCAGAGAGATGGTCTAACAAAAAGCTGAAGTTCTGATCTAGATAGAAGCAATTTACAAACAGGCTAATTTCATCTGTAGGCGCTACAGCAGATTGAACAATCTGTTTAAGCAAGGTTGATTTACCGACACCATTACGACCAACTAAGTGAGTTTTTTGAGAAGCTTTGAGGGCAAAATTGATGGGTTGCTGTGTTCCATAGTGGAGTTTTAAGTCATGAACTCTAAGAATTTCTCCTGAACGTTTTTGAAAAGAGGGGAATATAAATTGTTGAGGTTTAACAGTTTCCAGAAGTGATTTTTTATTTTTCAAATCCTGCTGGCTTTGCTCAATTTGACGGTGATGTTGAGACTGGATTGCTCCTAAACTTTGTCCAGCCTGTTCTTTTTTAAAGTCGAGTAAAATTTTAGCTTGTGAGTTTGAATCACGAAGTTTGTTGCCAGCACGCTCACGTTTTTGTGCTTTCATTAAAACATCATGTTGCTTCTGCTTCATGTGCTTAACTTCACGTTGATGTTGATGTACAGACTGTTCTAAAGCCTCAACTCGTGTTTGATATTGCTCATAAAAAATTTCATAGTTTCCTGTAGTTTGCTGTAAGCCATGTTCATTTAAGTGATAAATATGGTCCACTTCATTTAACAAAGTTAGATCATGGCTAATGATAAGAGCACCCGCCGGATGTTTCTTGAGGTGATGAATTAACCACTGTCTAGCATCTTGGTCGAGATGGTTACTTGGTTCATCAAGCAATAGATAGTGATCGGTTTTTAAAAATAATGCTGCTAACGCTAACTTGGTTTTTTGTCCTTCACTTAACTGTTTCACCGGAAAGTTTAAATCGGTTGGTAAGTGAGCCGATCGCAATAAGCCTTCCCAAACAGAAGGGAGATCCCAATTGCCTTCTAATAAATCATAATCATCGAATTCAGCTTCGCCTTGTTCTACTCTTTGCAAAGCTTTATAAAGTTGGTCAATCTCTAAAGCTTCTGCAATGGTGGATGAAGAAAGGCGCGTTAATTGAGCTAAATATGCATGCTTAGACAGCCAAGTAATTTGACCACTAATGTGCATTTCTTTGGTGGGCGAAATCTCTTGGAGCAATTGCATAAGTAAAGACTTACCTTGACCATTGCGGCCAATTAAAGCTGATACTTGATGATGCTCAAGTGAAAAATTTAATTCTTTAAACATCACTTTTGAAGGAAATTCTAAAGTGAGCTGCGATACTACACATGCCTGCTGAGTCATAAAAAAACCTCATAAATACAGGATGTACAAAATAGGAAAGTTAAGCTTTAAATAAAGACGTTAAGTCACTAAAAATAGTCTATTTTGCACATCAAAAAAGAGAAAATTGATGAGAAAAAAGACTTACTTCATTGGCGTGACTCACAAAATAGAGGGGGAAAGAGACTAATAGTTTATAACGGTTTTTAAGCTGTGTAAAACTTATGCTTTTTTTACGTAGAAAAGCCTAATCAACTGATTAGGCTTTTATTTGACTAAGCAATTATTCTTTTACTACCAAAACTTGGATTTTAGTGCTGTTTAGAACATCTTGTGCAAAACTACCTAAAATAAGTTTTTGGAAACCTTTGCGACCATGAGAACCAATAACGATCAGGTCTGATTTTAAGTCTTCTACAGCTTTTAAAATGCCATCAGATGAGATTTCACCTTGAATAATTTGTGTATCAATATCAACGCCTTCTTCAGCACATAAGGCTTTTACCTTGGCAAGCGTTTTTTCAGCATTCGCACGCGCTTCAACAAAATAATCTTTTACAACAGGAGAGATGTAATAAAAATCAACACCACTAAATGGATCTACTGCAACAAGACTAATTGCTGTAAGTTTACTACCAAAAGCTTTAGCAATATGGGCAGCTTGTCGGGCTGCTGCCAAAGAAATCTCGGAACCATCCACAGGTACAATAATATGTTGATAATTCATAATGTTATTCCTCTTATTTACAAGTTGTTATATGTATGAAGCTTTTCTTACTTAAAGATTAACACATTTGTTTAAAGGTAGAAATCAATTCAATTAAGTTGTCATTAAATTAAATAAAAATGAAATATATAATTGATTTTTATTGCTTTTAAAATGACATTGCTTGATCGATATAGGGTAGAGTGAAAATTTTATTTTTTAGATGAACTTTACAATAAATTACTTTTCATATTTTTGTCATACAGAACTCGTATAACCAAATAGTATATTGAGTGGGGGAGTATAAGAATGGCAGATTTAACAGCAAAGAAAGTAAGTAAACTTATTGAAGAATTTCGCCAAACAGGTAAAGAACCGGAAAAATTAGTAATTGGATATAAAACTTATGCAAGACTTATGGCTGACGATAAGTTTGCTGAAAAAGTAGTGCCTTCACTGGAAAATTCAAAAGATCGTTTATATAAAAATCTGAAAATAAAACTTATTACTGAAAAGCACTATTTTGAAGTTAAATAAATTATAACTGTGATATTTGTCACAGTTTATTTTTTATTATTAACATTTAGCAAGAATTATTAACATATTGTTTTTGAGTTAATACAAAGAAGGTGTGTATTCAACATTTGAGAACAGTATTTATTGCTAAAAGCGCTAGAATGAGTTGATTTTATCGTAAATGGTTGAATAAACTAAATGTTTAAGTTAATTATAATTTTATTTTATCTACTTACTATTCTAGGTGTTTTATCTATACTAGGAGGTGTATTAACTTTAAGCTTCTTTTTGATAATTATTGGTTTAGGACTAATCTGTGCTGCATTACTATTGAAGAAAGAATTTAAAATTGATGTTTTGTTTTGGAAATAATCAGCCGTTATATATTATTCAATAAAAATAATTAAACCACCTCATCTAGAGTGAGGTGTATATAAAATACTTAAATATTATATATTATGTTATAATTTATTGGTCTCAACAGTATTTATTACAATTCTAAGTAAAATAGAAAATTAAAAATTATTTCAAGTATTTAAAAATAAAAAGATTTCCTTTAGGATTAAAGTAAAATGAAGTTGTCTCTTTAGTATAAGGCAAACGATAACAAAACAGAGGTGTACGCATGAGCTATAAATACGAATATGCAGGGTTCTGGTTACGATTTGGTGCAATGATTATTGATACACTTATTCTCTTTTTAGCAATTATTCCAGCTGCATGGGTTTTTTATCGTGGAGATTATGATCTGATATTTGCGACAGGAATGAGTAGTAAACCGCAAAACTATTGGTTTGATCTGATTGTAAATTATGCTTTTCCATTTTTATATACCGTTTTATGTTGGCTCTACTTTGCAGGTACACCAGGTAAACGCCTTATGCGTTTAAAAGTTCTCGATGAAAAAACGGGTAATAAGTTAACTTTGATGCAATCCATCATTCGTTATATTGGATATATTCCATCCATCTTAGTATTTTGTATTGGTCTTATTTGGGTGGCATTTGATCCTAAAAAACAAGGCTGGCATGACAAAATGGCGAAAACTGTGGTAGTCAAAGAGCTGTGATTTTAAGCTGGAATTTTGTTAATAAAAAATTACAAAAAAATTCTTGTGTGTTATAGAGTAAAACATATACTTGCCGCGAGTTTATTTAATGGAGATCCTAAATGGGTAGTTGTTCGAGGTTCGAGTTTAATTATCAATTAAACCAAAGCCAATACTGAGCAAGATAACCATTAGGAAGGGCTATCTTGCAATGAGATAGCTTTGTAAAAAATTAGATTAAACCTATACAAATTATTTTTTGTAATTAAGTACTTCAAGCACTTATCTATTTAGTTTCTCGCTAGAAATGGGGAGAAGCCAATGTTCTTATATGCTTCCACACACTGCTATAACTACCAAAATTCAATTTTGGTAAATAATTCGTCTCATACGATTCAAAGTATTCGAGCTATGTTCAAGCCCGCGACTTTCCGTCAGCGTTGGTTCGGCTTTGGGCTAATTTTCTCTTCTTCATCGTAACTCTACGATCTCCGATTCCTTTCTAAATTTTAAATTTTTATAGACTTTATTTATCAATAAGGTCGAGAGCTTTGTACGCCTAAAAAATGGAGGATTTCGCGATGAAATTCTGGCAACGACTCTTCACAGCATTTTTACAAAGATTTCATTTGATGCGTTTTTTTGGTCGTAATCGATCTTTTAAAGAGCTACATCAATCTAGCTATGCTCAAGAAATTAGCAAAAATTTATCTATGCGTTTGCTCGATGCATCAAGAGTCCAATCAAGTGATTTATTAAAACAATTCGATACTCATTACACAGGGCTTACAGAAGAACAAGCACATACCCAACAAATGGCAGTGGGGCTTAATGAGATCACTCATGAGAAGCCATTAACTTGGTGGCAACATCTTTGGTATTGCTACCGCAATCCGTTCAATATTTTGCTTAGCCTTTTGGCATTAATTGCTTTTTTTACCGATGATTTAACGGGTTCAACCATTATTAGTGTGATGGTTATCCTCTCGACATTACTTCGTTATTGGCAAGAAGCAAAATCAAATCAAGCTGCGGATGCTTTAAAGGCAATGGTAAGTAATACCGCTACAGTACTGCGTCATCAAGTTAGTGCAGAAGATTTAGAGCTTATGCATGAGCGTTATGGCATTGATATTAAAAACCAAACCAATCACCAATTTGAAATGCCAATTCAATATTTGGTGCCAGGTGATGTGATTTTATTATCTGCAGGTGACATGATTCCTGCTGATTGCAGAATTTTAAATGCCAAAGATTTGTTTGTCTCTCAAGCTGCAATGACTGGTGAATCAATGCCTGTCGAGAAATTTCCATTGCAGAAAAATCTCGAAGAAACGAGTGCTTTAGAGCTAGATAACATTGTATTTATGGGGACCAATATTGTTTCTGGTTCGGCTCAGGCAGTTGTTTTAAGTACGGGTATTCAAACATATTTTGGTGCACTCGCTCACCGTGTTACAGCTACTGATCGAAGTAACACGGCATTTCAAATGGGTGTCAATAAAGTCAGTTGGTTACTTATTCGTTTCATGTTGGTGATGGCACCTGTTGTACTTTTTATTAATGGTTTCACTAAAGGTGATTGGACAGAGGCATTTTTATTCGCATTATCGGTTGCTGTTGGTCTTACTCCAGAAATGCTACCGATGATTGTGACTTCAACTTTAGCCAAGGGTGCGGTTTTCTTATCTAAAAAGAAAGTGATTGTTAAACGTCTAGATGCGATCCAAAACTTTGGTGCAATGGATGTTCTGTGTACCGATAAAACTGGAACGCTAACTCAAGACAAAATCTTTTTATCTCAACATATTGATGTTCATGGGGAAAAATCAGACTTTGTACTAATGCAGGCATTTTTAAACAGTTACTATCAAACAGGTTTGAAAAATCTGCTTGATGTGGCTGTGTTAGAAGCTGTTGATGATCAGATCAAAACTCAAAAGTTACGTTATAAGAAGTTAGATGAAGTTCCTTTTGATTTTGAGCGTCGCCGTATGTCGGTTGTGGTAAAAACACCTCAAGAAAAAGTGCGTATGATTACCAAGGGCGCAGTTGAGGAAATGTTAAAGGTTTGCCGTTATGTCGAGGTAAACGGCAAAGTAGAGCCTTTAACAAAACAACGTGAAGTCGCAATTGAAGCATTAACTCAACGTTATAACCGAGATGGCTTACGTGTTGTTGCTGTAGGGTATCGTGAGTTTGATAATAATCAGGAAAATTATTCGGTTGTTGATGAAAGTGATTTAATTTTAATCGGTTACGTCGCATTTCTTGATCCACCTAAAGAATCTGCTCGAGAAGCAGTACAAAGTTTGCATGCTCATGGTGTAACCGTAAAAGTACTTACTGGTGATAATGAGTTTGTCACTCAAAAAGTGTGCCGAGAAATTGGTCTGAACTATGACCAAGTTCTATTGGGCGGTGTAATTGAAACCTTAACCGATGAGCAGCTCAAAAGAGCAGTAGAGCAATACCATATTTTTGCAAAGCTTAGCCCTGTACATAAAGAACGTATTGTTGAGCAGTTAAAAGCCAACGGTCATGTGGTTGGTTTCTTGGGAGACGGTATTAATGATGCCGCGGCTATACGCGCTGCCGATATTGGTATTTCAGTAGATACGGCAGTAGATATTGCTAAAGAATCAGCAGATTTAATCTTGCTTGAAAAAAGCTTGATGGTGCTTGAAAAAGGTGTAATTGAAGGCCGTAGAACTTTTGCCAATATGTTGAAATATATCAAAATGACGGCAAGTTCAAATTTCGGTAATGTTTTTTCGGTATTAATTGCGAGTGCTTTTATTCCATTTTTACCAATGCTGCCTATTCACTTACTCATTCAAAACTTACTTTATGATGTGTCACAAATCGTGATTCCATTTGACAACGTTGATGAAGAGTTAATTGCAAAACCGCAGCGTTGGCAACCTGAAGAAGTTGGCCGTTTCATGGTGGTGTTTGGACCGATTAGCTCTATTTTTGACATTATCACTTTTTGTTTAATGTGGTTTGTGTTTTCGGCGAATACACCTGAACATCAGACTTTATTCCAGTCTGGCTGGTTCGTAGTGGGGTTACTCACTCAAACGTTAATTGTGCACATGATCCGTACGGCTAAGATTCCATTTATTCAGAGTCGTGCTGCAACCCCATTGTTAGTCATGACAGTAGTGATTATGTGTATTGGTATTTTCTTACCAATGGGCCCTTTAGCAAGTTATTTAAAACTGCAAGCTTTACCATTAAGTTATTTCTTATATTTGCCTTTAATTTTAATTGCTTATATGTGTATTACTCAATGGGTGAAAAAAATCTATATCCGCCGTTACGGCTGGCAATAAAATTATAGGTGCAAGATGAAGTTGCAATTTCTACAACATGCAGATTTATCTAATATTGTTGATACATTAATTAGTCTCTCAGTTGCTTTTATTTTAGGGGCGTTAATTGGATTTGAACGGCAATATAGGCAACGGACTGCTGGTCTTCGAACCAATGTACTGGTGGCTGTAGGTGCTGCAATTTTTGTGGATGTTGCAACAAATCTTACTGGAGCAGATGGCGCTGTTCGGGTCATTGCTTATGTGGTTTCGGGTATTGGTTTCTTGGGCGCAGGTGTAATTATGCGTCAAGAAGGTAACATCCATGGCTTAAATACCGCAGCAACTTTATGGTGTTCTGCTGCGGTAGGGGCCGCTGCGGGTTCTGATTTAATTATTGAAGCCATACTGGCAACAGCTTTTATTTTATCTGCCAATACGTTGTTAAGACCGATTGTTCATATCATTGACCGTCGTCCATTAGACGATGATACAGAGGTTTTACATGTAATTTATATTATCTGTGACCGAAGTCAGAGCAAAGTAGTTATGGATGAATTAAATCTAACGTTGAAGCACCACAATTACCCTCCCAAAGACATTGATGTAACGCCTTTTGGAGAGAAAGAGGTTGAAATAGAAGTGACGTTAATTGCGACTTCAATTGAAGCGGAAGAAGCGCAGCATATTATTAACCACTTAAATGCGATGCCACAAATAAGACAGGCTTTTTGGGATAAAAACGCAATTAATTAATTTAATGAGACTTTGCACTTAACTGTTTATGAAATGCTCTAAATGGTTAAGCGCAAAGTTTCTATTTTAGGTGTTATTTTTTAACCTTAAATTTAAGGACTACAAATACAATAATACCGATAATTAGTCCCCAAAATGCCGAACCAATACCGAAAAATTGGATACCCGAAGCACTACATAAAAAGGTAAATAGTGCTGCTTCACGGTCTTCAATTGGGCCAAAGGCAAGCGCAATGTTATGGCTAATGGTGCCAAGTAATGCAATACCTGCTAAAGCTACAATAAAAATATGAGGAAAGGACATGAGTAAGCTTGTCAGTGTTGCTGCAAATAGTCCCATCAATGCATAGAAAAAACCAGAGCTTATGCCAGCAATATAGCGTTTACTTGGGTCAGGATGAACTTGATCATCAAGGCATACAGCCGCACTAATCGCAGCAATATTGACGCTATAACAACCAAAAGGCGCAAGCAAAACTTGGGTTAAACCGGTCCAGCCAATGAGTTGATTGACATGTGGTTTATAGCCATAACTTTTAATCATGGCAATACCGGGTAAATACTGTGAAGCCATACTAATCACAAACAGTGGTAGCGCTAAGCCTAAAACTGCTGACCAGCTAAAAACAGGACTAATCCAAACAGGTTTAGCCAAAGACCAGTGAAGTGTAGGCATATGAAAGTCTAAAAACACAGGGCAGAGCACAACACCAGCAAGTGCTGTGAACACGATGCTATAACGCGGCCATAATCTTTTGGTAATGATATAAATGACGAGTAAAGATAAAACGAATGCCCAATCATTTTGCAAACTTGCGAAAAGTGAAATACCAAATTTGAGTAAAACGCCTGCAAGCATGGCACTGGTCAAGCTTTGAGGAATATATGAAAGCGCCTTTTGAAATATTCCTGAAAAACCTAAAACCGCAGTCAGTACACCAACAACTAAAAAAGCACCAATTGCTTCATTTATGCTATATCCACCGCCAGTTGCAATAATTAAAGCGAGACCGGCAGTAGACCAAGCTGTTGCTACAGGGTATTTAAATTTCCAAGAAAGGATGAGTCCTGATAAACCAAGACCCAAACCTAAAGCCCAAAACCATGAGGTGATTTGTTCAGGTGAAGCATTTAAAGCTTGGGCTGCCTGAATCACTAAAATAGCCGAAACACTAATACCAATTAGAAAGGTAATGAAACCCGCGAATACGGCTGGAATAGAAAAATCTTGAAGAATCTTTTGCATGGCTAAATGTTCTAAGTCCCTGAAAAATTAATATGTTTCTGCCTATATTTTCAGCCAGATAAATCTAACAATTTTTTTAAAGAAGGTGCTTCCTATTTTGGGTGTCAAAATGAAATAATATTTTTTATATAGTTATAAATGCTATTATTTATTTCATAATAAGTAATTAAATTTGGATATTATTTTTATGAATGAGCAAGCTGAAAATTTGACACCGCTTGAGCTGAAAATTATGCGTTGTTTACAAGAAAATGGACGCTTAAGTAATGCCGAACTAGCAAAACTTGTTGGTATTAGTACCTCGTCATGTTGGAATCATACGCAACGTCTTTTTAAAATTGGAGCTATCTTAGATGTTCGTGCTCGAATCAATCCAAGTATGGTGCAGCGTGAGACCATCGTTTTGGTTGGGGTAGTGCTGGACCGTTCAACACCAGATAGCTTTCAAGCTTTTGAACAAGCCGCAGGTGATTTGGAGAATGTTCTAGAGTGTTATCTGGTTGCCGGAGAAGTCGATTATTTTCTAAAAATTCGTGTTAAAGACTTAGCTGCTTTTAACCGATTTCATAGTGAAAAAATTATTGCCTTACCGGGAGTAAGGCAGGTGAGAACATTCTTTGTACTTAATGAAGTCAAAACAGATGGCATGCTGGCATTTTAATAATCTAATAAGTTTTAACTTTATTGCCTCAGTAACTTACATGGTTGAAGTGGCCAGCTTTAAACCGAACCCAAAAAATAAAATACCCACTAAGAAAATTCCGCTTGCAGCAATTTTATGATTTTGCTTAAAAAATGCTGAGAGTTTAATGCCAGAGAAAATAAGCGCTGTTAAATAGCTAAAACTAATAATTTGTAAAATTACCGCTAAGATTAAAAAACTTAAAGCTGGATAAGCATAATCTGGATTAATAAACTGAACAAAGAAAGATAAGAAAAATAAAATTGCTTTAGGGTTAAGTAAACTAATACTTAAGGCTGTTTTATAAGGATGAATTTTATCTAAAGCAGGTAAATCAGCCATTTCGGCTTGTGGTTGATTACGTAATTTCCAGCGTTGAATACTGCCTTGTAAAAGTTTAAACCCTAAATAGGACAGATAAAGTGCACCAACGAGTTTAAGAATAATAAAAACCCAAGGGAATGCTTTTAATAAAGAAGCTGCACCTAATACGGTACATAGCATTAAAATAAGATCACCAGTAAAAATACCAAGTGCACCCATATATCCAGTTTTAATACCATAGCGTGAAGCAATTGACATCACATAAAGGGAATTGGGTCCGGGTAATAACACAATTAGGAGTGTACCAATAATATATGTTGTTAGATCTGTTATGCCGAACACGAGAAACTCAATAAAAAACCGATTTTTGTCATGATAACAAAAATCGGTAATTTTGTATGAAAAGTGCAGTTTTTTAAGATTTAATTTCTGCATCAATTCCAAAGGATTGACGTAATAAAAGGCTTAATTGATCTCGCGCTTTAATGAAGCCATCAACACCACCTTGTAAAAGTTGGAAAGCCATTAAGTCATGATTGAGTTCGTCTTTAAAACTTTGTTCGTTCTGAGCAGGTCTAATAATAGCTTCTGCTTGTTTTGCTTGAGTTGCATCAAGTGCAGCTTTAACAGCACGTGTATCTTGCTCAAGTTGAGTAAGTAGTCCCGGCGAAATTGTTAGCAAGTCACATCCTGCAAGGCCAAGCACTTGATCGATACTACGGAAGCTCGCACCCATCACTTGAGTTGGAATATTTTGCTGTTTGTAATAGGTATAAATTTTCTTAACTGAAACTACGCCTGGATCTTTCTCGATTGGGTAAGAGTCAACACCTTCAGCTTTTTTGTACCAGTCTAAGATACGGCCGACAAATGGTGAAATTAAAGTCACTTTCGCATCTGCACATGCCTGAGCTTGGTGTAAACCGAAAAGAAGAGTGAGGTTACAGGCAATACCTTCAGCTTCGAGTACTTTAGCAGCCTGAATACCTTCCCAAGTCGACGCAATTTTAATAAGAATACGTGACTGATCAATACCATAACCTTTGTAAAGCTCACATAATTCATGTGCTTTTTGAATGGTTGCTTCAGTGTCGTATGAAAGGGCAGCATCAACCTCTGTTGAAACTCGGCCTTCAATGAGTTTTAAAATTTCTACACCAAATTTTACGGTTAAAATATCAATGGTTCTTTCAATCAGCTCATCATTTTTATAGCCTTCTTCTTTGGCTTGATAATAAGCATCTTCAATGAGCTCTTTACTTTCTGGTTGTTCTGCTGCCGCAGTAATCAATGAAGGATTCGTTGTAGCATCTAAGGGACGAAATTTACGAATAGCATCAAGGTCGCTACTGTCAGCAACAACGGTCGTTAATGTTTTTAATTGGTCAAGTGCTGTATGAGTCATTGATATTCAACATCTTCAGTAATAAATCTTATGTTTTCTTTATAGCACAAACTCTATCCATACTGTCGATATATCAATTGTTATGTTTCAAAGAAAAACGTTTATGTTCTGCATCTAAATTGAAATTATTTTAAGGAACCTGCTGCATTCGCTTATTACGAATATAGTCAATCAGGAAACGTGCAGCAGCGCCGAGTTCACTTTCACGACTCCAGACCAAATCAACGTAATATTCAAAGCGCGGTGTAAAATCAAATACGTCTAATGCTTTAAGCTTGTTATTTAACTCAGGGTTTTCTTTAAACATCTCTTGCGGCAGTACTCCCCAACCCAAATTACGTAAAATCATTAAGCACGCAGAGTGGTGGTTGTCTGTACGCCAGTAATGTTTTGAAAATAATAATTCGGGTTTTAAGGTTTCATCTCGACTTGCTACCACAATTTGTCTCGTACCCAAAATCTGCTCATAAGAAACATGCTCTTGGCTTGCGAGCGGATGGGTTTTTGAAATAACAGGAATTAAGGCTTCACGTTTGAGTTCAACAAACTGTTCTCTATTGTCTAAATGCTCACGTTCAAACATAAGGGCCAGTTGAGCAGAGCCATCTAATAACATTTGAAGCGCATCTTCTTGAGGGGCAGACACAATATTAATTTGTAGATCGGGAAAGCGACTTTCTAGCAGGCAAACATAGTCGGTCCAATTGGTATGTAGCAGTTCAGACACTACAACAATAGTAAGATTAGGTTCCAGCCCAGTACTTAATGCATGCGCGTGCTGTTTCCATTGATTCATTTCAATCAATAGTTGTGCCGTCTTTTCATATAGCACTCGTGCTTCGGCTGTAGGAGTAGGTTCGCGGCCTTTACGTTCAAATAAAGTCAGGTTCAGATCGATTTCTAAATTAGCAATCGACATGCTCACAGCAGAGGGGACTTTACCGAGTTTCCGTGCTGCTGCTGAAAATGAACCTGTTTCCATAACGGCTTGGAACATGAGAAGTTGTTCTTGATTAATATTCATCTGTCAGAAAAATTGAAAGAACCTGATTGGATTAATCAAAATTATAAAAATAAAATGCACATTATCCAAGTTATTATTGAGTATTTAAAAATGTTGATTTCCAAGAGAAGACTCATTCATGCAATCAGTTATGAAGGAATTTTGTTGGTCATCATTGCGATTGCATTAAGTTTTATTTTTGACATGCCGATGGAAGTGACTGGAACACTCGGTGTGTTTATGGCAGTGGTTTCTGTTTTCTGGAATATGATTTTTAACCACTATTTCGAAAAAGTAGAGCATAAATATAATTGGGAAAGAACGATCCCTGTGCGGATTTTACATGCGATTGGTTTTGAGGGTGGTTTGCTGATTGCGACTGTTCCAATGATTGCATATATGATGCAGATGACAGTGATTGATGCATTTATTTTAGATATTGGCTTAACCTTATGTATTTTGGTTTATACCTTTATTTTCCAGTGGTGCTATGACCATATTGAAGATAAGTTTTTCCCAAATGCTAAAGCAGCATCACTTCATTAATTCACATAGATTGAAATGAAATAAGCACCCAGATGGGTGCTTATTTTGTTAGGTCGATAAATAGAAATTATTTTTCTACAATCGCCACCACACCTTCACCGCCTGCTGTACAGATCGAGATTAATGCGCGGCCTGAACCTTTTTCATTAATTAATTTAGCTGCAGTAGCCAAGATACGACCACCAGTTGCAGCAAATGGGTGACCTGCACCTAAAGATGAACCATTTACGTTCAGTTTAGAGCGGTCAATTGAACCCAATGGTGCATCTAAGCCAAGACGTTCTTTACAGAATTTTTCATCTTCCCAAGCTTTTAAGGTAGAGAGTACTTGAGATGCAAATGCTTCATGGATTTCGTAGAAATCGAAGTCTTGAAGCTTAAGGTTAGCACGCTTAAGCATACGAGGTACTGCATAAGCAGGAGCCATCAATAAGCCTTCTTTAGGACCGTTCTTGCCAATGAAGTCAACAGCTGCTGTTTCAGAGAAAGAAAGATAAGCTAAAACTTCATGTCCGTTTTCTTTTGCCCATTCTTCAGAAGCAAGCAATACCACAGAAGCACCATCAGTCAACGGAGTTGAGTTACCCGCTGTCATTGTTGCAGTTTCGCCTTTACCGAAAACTGGTTTTAATTTAGCAAGTTTTTCAACTGTACTGTCAGGACGTAAGTTGTTGTCACGGTTAAGACCTAAGAATGGAGTCATTAAGTCATCAAAGAAACCGCGGTCATAAGCAGCAGCAAGTTTTTGATGGCTGCTTGCAGCTAACTCGTCTTGCGCTTCGCGAGTAATACCCCATTCTAATGCAGTGATTGCTTGGTGCTCACCCATTGAAAGGCCAGTACGTGGTTCACCATTGCTTGGTGCATCAAGAAGCTTTTTAAAATCAATTTTTGTTAAAGCTTTAAGACGGTCTTTACCAGTTTTAGCAACATTGAGTTCAAGTAAAACTTTACGTAAACCATCACCTACAGCAATCGGCGCGTCAGAAGTGGTATCTACACCACCTGCAATACCTACGTCGATTTGACCAAGGGCAATTTTGTTAGCAACAACAAATGCTGCTTGTAAACCTGTACCACATGCAATTTGAATGTCGTAAGCAGGAGTTTCAGGAGCAAGATCTGTACTCAATACAACTTCACGAGTCATGTTGAAATCACGGCTGTGTTTTAAAACAGCGCCCGCAACAACCTCACCAATACGCTTACCTTGTAAATTAAAGCGCTCAACCAAACCATTCAATGCTGCTGTCAGCATGTCAGAATTAGACGCTTTAAAGTAAGCGGTATTTGAACGTGCAAATGGAATACGGTTGCCACCAAGGATTGCAACGCGGCGAACAGTGTTTTGACTCATGGTTTTATCCTGTTGAACAGAAGTTTTGGTTTTTGTTGCTTTTGGTGCTGCAGCTACATTTGAAGATGTAGACGGGGTTGCTGAAGCAGCGCTCTTACTACGAGGGCTACGTGCAGGTGCAGTCGTTGAACGAGTACGTGTCGTTTTTGGTGTATTAGTTGCTGCTTTAGGAGTAGTGCTGTTACGCTTAGCCGTGTTAGAAGCCGACTTTGATGTATTTGACACTTTTTCCTGAGCAGAATTCTCGACTGCTGGATTTTCTTGAGTTGTTTTGCTCATAAGGCTTTTCCAAGCATAATAACGATATTCTTGTAAGCTACCTTAACACAATTCAAATAGACCTGTATTGACTAGAATGACATTGTAGATAGCATTCAGGTCAAGACATCAAAAGATGAACTCAAGTATGATTTGGAGTAACTCTAATGAACGACTGCTTTCATATTGTTTCTTTCCATCTCATAACATAATGAAGCCTGTCGTAGAAAATTCATTTCTTTGAGAGATAATAATCATGACTGATCAATACCAAGCATTTACGCAATCTCCTATTGGTAAATTCGTTGTTAAAAATCTGGGTTTACCATCGCCAGTTGTATTAGAGCGTTTTGAAAGTGCTCAGCCAGTAGTGAATGGTGCAGTATTGGTTGGCGCAGCGCCGTCAAGTGTTTTGTCTGGTGCGATTGCACAAGTACTTAGCAATATTCATGCTGACAGCTATGTAGGCAATAATGTTGCATTACAACAAGAAGCTGCAAAAGTTGGTTTAAATTTACGTCCATTCAATGCGGGCGATAAAGAATCAAAATTCAAAGCAGTTGTATTTGATGCATCTGGTATTCAAAACTCAGAACAGTTAAACGAACTTTATAAATTCTTTAATCCGATTGCACGTCAAGTTGCGACTTCTGGTCGAGTGATTGTGATTGGTACAACACCTGAAACTGCAAAAACTGTAAAACAGGCAATTGCTCAGCGCGCACTTGAAGGCTTTATCAAATCTGTAGGTAAAGAATTTAAAAAGGGTATTACTGCTCAAGTTGTTTATGTTGATGAAGGTGCTGCTGCAAATCTTGAATCAACATTACGTTTCTTGCTTTCTCCACGTTCAGCGTATGTATCTGGCCAAGTAATTCGTGTATCTAAAGCAGATGTGGTGGATGTTGATTGGGCAAAACCACTTGCTGGAAAAACTGCGTTAGTAACTGGTGCAAGCCGTGGTATTGGTGAGGCAATTGCACACGTGTTGGCACGTGACGGTGCTCATGTTATTTGTCTAGATGTACCACAACAACAAGCTGACCTTGACCGTGTAGCTGCTGACATTGGTGGTTCTACATTGGCAATTGACATTACAGCTGCTGATGCGGGCGAAAAAATTAAAGCTGCTGCGGCAAAACAAGGCGGTTTAGATATTATTGTTCATAACGCAGGTATTACACGTGACAAAACTTTGGCAAACATGAAGCCAGAGCTTTGGGACTTAGTCATTAATATTAACTTGTCTGCTGCTGAACGCGTAAATGACTACTTATTAGAAAACGATGGTCTAAATGCAAATGGCCGTATTGTTTGTGTATCATCAATTAGTGGTATTGCGGGTAACCTTGGTCAAACCAACTATGCTGCTTCAAAAGCTGGTGTAATCGGTTTAGTGAAATTTACTGCACCTATCTTAAAAAATGGTATTACCATTAACGCAGTAGCACCTGGCTTTATCGAAACTCAAATGACTGCGGCAATTCCGTTTGCAATTCGTGAAGCAGGTCGTCGTATGAACTCAATGCAACAAGGCGGTTTACCTGTGGATGTGGCAGAAACAATTGCATGGTTTGCATCAGCTGCTTCTACAGGTGTAAATGGCAACGTTGTACGTGTGTGTGGTCAAAGCTTGTTGGGCGCTTAAGCACTCTTAGCTAAATAGGGGTGCTTGTGCATCCCTTTTTTATTCAAGAATCTATAAATTATAAAAGGTTAGGTATGAATACTCGTCATTTTAGCCAACTACCAAAAGCGGCATTGGCTTATCCAAAAGTAGTACAAGGCTTAATTTTTAAAAAGCCGCAGGGGCCAAAAATCTTACCACAAGTTGAATATGTGGTAGACCGTCTTGAAATTGATCAGAGCCATCTCAAAGCTTATAACGAAGTATGTGGCTTTCAAAATAATGGCTTTGTACCGGCAATTTATTTAGCGGTACTTTCTCAAAGCTTGCAAATGCACATGATGACAGCAGAAGCCTTTCCATTTCCAATTTTAGGTTTAGTGCATATCCGTAACCAGATTAAACAGACTAGACCTATTGGTGTAACTGAAAAACTAACTTTGTCATGCAAATTTGGGGAATTAAAACCGCATGATAAAGGCGTTCAGTTTGACTTTATTACCACGGCAAAAGTTGGCAATGAAGTAGTGATGGAAGGCTTAACGACTTATTTATCTCGCCAAAAAGTCGAGAAAAGAGTGGGTGAGAAAGCCAAAGAAGAACAAGCACCAGTTTATGTTCCAAAGGCCCAGTGGGATATTTTAGAAAACACAGGCCGCCGTTACGCGAAAGTGTCTGGTGATTTTAACTTAATTCATATTCATGCCATTACTGCAAAAGCATTTGGCTTTAAACAAGCAATTGCACATGGTATGTGGAGCAAAGCTAAAGCACTAGCGAATCTTGAATTACCTAATGCTTATGAAGCAGATGTCTGGTTTAAGCTACCAATGTTCTTACCGTCAAAAGTTGAGTTTTTAACTGCCAATACAGACAAAAAGACTGATTTCTTGATCCGTAATGCGAAATCTCAAAAACCGCATGTTGCCGGAACAGTAAAAGCATTATAAAAATATCAGTAGCCTGAACACAGGTTTGGGCTGCTTTTGAGCAAAATAACAAAAAATGCAAGGAACTTCATGTGATTAAAGAAATTTTACTGGCCGATACCCATAACTATCACGGTATTTTAGATGAACGTTTTATTGATTTAGCTCACCAGTTCAGCCGTCTTCAAGATGCTAGAACAGGACAAGGTGGAGCTGCTTTAGCGGTTTATTTTAGAGGCCAGAAAGTTGTAGATATCTACACCGGTCTAAAATCACAAACTGAAGCTTGGCAACCCGATACTTTGGCAGTTTGCTACTCTACAGGGAAAGGTGTACTTGCAACCTTAGCACATATTTTAGTCAGTGAAGGTTTTTTAGAATATGACAAACCGATTGCGACTTACTGGCCTGAGTTTGCTCAGAATGGTAAAGAGCAAATGACTTTGCGTCATGTGTTGAGTCATCAAAGTGGTATGTTCGATATTCGAAATATCATCGAAAGTGCGAGGGAAATGCTCGACTGGCAACATATGTTAGATGTAATGGCCATGTCCAAACCAAGATTCATTGCAGGACAGGGCAACGCTTATCAAGCTTTAACATTTGGTTGGCTTGTTGGTGGTGTGCTTGAAAAAGCAACTGGTCAATCTTTAGATCAACTCATGCAAAAATATCTCATTGAACCGTTGCAGTTAGATGGTGCTTATTTTGGTACACCTGCAAGCCAGTTGGAACGGGTAGCTCGTTTAATTATTCAGCCGAAACCAGAAAAACCAGCATCTGCTCAAGCCGAAAAACCTAACAAACCTCAGCCACGCAAAAGTTCACTTTCTGAAAAAATGATTACGTGGACTGGGCAGGACCCTCAAGATTTTCAGGATGCTATGATTCCAAAAGGAATGAAGAATTTTAGTTTCTTTAGTGATGAAGGATTGCAAGCTGTTATTCCAGCAGCAAATGGCACATTTACTGCGAATAGTCTTGCTAAAATTTATGCGATGCTGGCAAATAAAGGCGAATGGGATGGACAGCAACTCATTCGCCCAGAAGTATTTAAAGAGCTGAGTACCATTCAAAGTTATGCACGTGATCGTGTCATGCCAATACCAATGAATTGGCGTTTAGGATATCACCGTATTATTACGATGGGTAAACGCGCTAAAAATGGCTTTGGGCATATTGGCTACAATGGTTCAGGGGCATGGTGTGACCCTGAGCGTGATCTTAGCTTTGCCTATACCCATAACTTTCAGATTGGTTCAATCACGGGTGACTATCGTTTATGGGGATTGACTCAAGAAACCTTACGCTGCACTGACCAAATTTTAAAAGGGCGTAAAGGTTGGTTCTAATTTTAGTATTTTTAAAGCTGGTATTTTTTAGCAATGCCAGCTCAACATTTATAATAATTCTAGGCGAATAATCGCTTCGGTATGGCGTTTGAAGTCTTCTTCAGCTAAACCTTGTAATCCTAGTTGATAAATCCCTTCTAATCCACACACAAAGGCAATAAGTCGCCACGCAATATCTGTGGAATTAGACCTATTTTTAAATTCACCTTCTTTTTGGCCGCATTCAATCGATTGCACAATAGCTTGATGCCAACTTTGCATGGCGAGGTTATACGCTTTTTGTATTTCTGCATCTTGTTCAATCAAGAGTTCAGCTTCATTCCATAAACGTAAGTAGGGCTGAAGTCTGTCGATATTTTCTGCCCCTAATAAGATGAAGAGTCTTTGAAATTGGCTAGTTGTTTGGAGAGTTTGTTCTATTTCATCAAGCTGTTCCATCAGCTTTAAAAAAGCTTCAGCTTTTAAATGAGATGCGGAAGAAAAATGATGATGAACTTGTCCGGTAGAGGTTTGTGCTTCTGTTGCGATTCTACGTACCGTCATGGCTGTAAAACCTTCAGCCAAAGCAACTTGCATGGCAGCTTGCAAAATCATTTCTCTACGTTGATCGCGATTAAGATAGGCCATGTTGCTTTCACCTGACTGAATTCGACACAAACTACATTAAATTTAAAAATTGGACAAGTGTCCAATTGTGTATATAATAACCATGATTTGAACACATGTCCAATTTTTGGATATTAGAAGAATGTTATGCAAAAGAAATGGTTAATCCTGACAATTATTGTCCTTATTTATTTACCAGTTACGATTGATGCAACGGTGATGCATGTTGCAACACCGACTTTAAGTGAAGCATTAAATTTAACTGCCAATCAGCTTTTATGGATCATTGATATCTATTCACTGATTATGGCGGGTTTAATTTTGCCGATGGGTGCACTTGGTGATCGTATTGGCTTTAAAAAATTATTATTTATAGGAACTGCCGTTTTTGGTATTGGTTCTCTAGCGGCTGCTTTTTCTCCAACGGCCTATGCCTTAATTGCTTCACGTGCTGTTTTAGGCCTAGGGGCAGCGATGCTTATTCCGGCCACTTTATCAGGCATCCGTAATGCTTTTACCGAAGAAAAGCAGAGAAATTTTGCACTCGGTCTCTGGTCTACAGTAGGTGGCGGTGGAGCAGCTTTTGGCCCGCTAGTTGGTGGGTTTGTACTGGAACATTTCCATTGGGGAGCTGTATTCCTCATAAACATTCCGATTATTTTAGTCGTTCTGGTTATGATTGTAATGATCATTCCTAAACAGCAAGAAAAAACTGATCAGCCAATTAATTTAGGGCAAGCTTTAGTTTTAGTGGTAGCCATTTTAAGCCTCATCTATTCAATCAAATCGGCTATGTATAACTTCTCGGTACTTACAGTCGTGATGTTTGTGGTGGGTATAAGCACATTAATTCACTTCATTCGTGGCCAAAAAAGAAGTACGACGCCAATGATTGATCTGGAGTTATTTAAACATCCAGTGATTTCTACCAGCATTGTCATGGCAGTTGTTTCCATGATTGCGCTGGTTGGCTTTGAATTGCTCTTGTCTCAAGAGTTGCAGTTTGTCTATGGGTTTTCTCCCTTACAAGCAGCGATGTTTATTATCCCATTTATGATTGCAATTAGTTTAGGTGGTCCACTAGCAGGAATTTGTTTAAATAAATGGGGACTTAGACTTGTATCTACTGTTGGTATTTTAATAAGTGCACTCAGTTTATGGGGACTTGCCCAACTTAACTTTTCGACCGATCACTTCTTAGCGTGGACGTGTATGGTCTTTTTAGGCTTTAGTATTGAGATTGCCTTACTGGCTTCAACTGCTGCCATTATGTCATCTGTTCCACCACAAAAGGCGAGTGCAGCAGGTGCGATTGAAGGTATGGCCTATGAGCTTGGTGCTGGTTTAGGTGTCGCTATTTTTGGTTTAATGTTGTCTTGGTTTTATAGCCGCTCAATTATTTTGCCAGCCGAGCTTCCGTCAGATTTAATTGAAAAAGCGAGTATTTCAATTGGTGAAACTATGCAATTAGCATCTAGCCTTGAAAAACCTTTAGGAGAGCAATTAGTTGCGGTTGCGCAGCAAGCTTTTAGCTATGCACATAGTTGGGTGCTTACTATCTCAGCCATTTGTTTCTTCCTGTTAACTGTATTTGTCTGGTTTAGTTTTCCTAAGAAAGTAAACTAAAATAAAGGGTAAAAAGAGAGATTTATCTTTCTTTTTACCCTCAAATGTCTTTTTAATATTTTCTTTATATTCAATTTAGTTATTTAATTCTCATAAACAAACTATTATTTAATAAATTTCATGTTTTTATTTCAAAATGATTCAAACATCATCTTATTGAAATTTAATAAAAAAATTAATGATTTGAAAATTGACTGCAAAAAAATGGTTTGTTAACCTACTATTCGAAAATCTAAAAACAAATAAAAGAGGCTACTGTGAATTTTAAATTAAAAACATCACTTATTATTGGTGCAATTGTTGCATCTTCACTTGTATATGCTGCAACCGTACTCTCACCAAATCAGAATAATAATAGTGGATCAATTCCGACGGGTTATTCAGATTTAGAGTTTTCTTTAGCTAATGGAAATTGGGTAAAAAATCTCTCTTTACCAACAAATGCTAATAATTCAGACAAAATTACAATTCGTTCTAGTGCTGCTTATAGTAGTTATTTAGACACTTCTAATACGAATATTCCGTTAGAAGTGTTGAAGATAAATAGTGGGGATGTTTATCAATTTATCTTTAATAGCAGTCAAAATAAATGGATCGCTCAGTTAGCGACAGTGAGTCCTACCAATGGTGCGACTTATGAAGTCGTTCCATTAACAACTGCATCAATGCAAAAAGTACTTATTCAAGATGGCAAATGGGCACAAACCATTGCATTGCCAAGTGATGTACGTGATGGAACAACCGTACAAGTTGTTTCTACAGCAAGTGCAAGCTCAGAGATTGATAAAACAAATTTACTATTCCCGAGCAGTTTTACATTAAAAAATGGATCTGAATATTGGTTTAAATATTATTCTGCTTTAGGAAAATGGGTGCCAGAATATATAAAACCTCAGAAGCTAAATGTTCAGCAAATCGGAATATCTTTAGCCGCGGTAAGTAGTCCCCTTACCGAAATTGCATTTGGAAATGGAAATTGGGTTTCCAATTTCACTTTGCCTACCACTGCAAGTGATCGAGATAGAATTATTATCAAGTCTACAGCGACTTGGTCTGCAAAAATTAATAACACCAATATTAATAGCCAAGCGACCTTAACACTTAAAACAGGCGATCAATATGAGTTTATGTATGTAAGCGACAAAGGATATTGGCAGCTGATCTCTTCACCAACAAAGGTAATTGATTCAACGGCAACAATCCCTGCAACTTTACCGAATATGACTCAGCCCACTTTAAAAGTAAAACTGTCTACATCAAATTGGCAGCCGACCTTGCAGCTACCAGCTCAAGCTCAAGTCGGGGATAAGGTGGTTATTGTGTCGAATGCATCGGCAGACACTTTGATTAATGCGGCTAATGGATTGTCTACTGCAATTAAAAATGGTGAAAACCGCCGTTTTATATACACTGCTCAAGGCTGGACAGTAGATAGTTATACAATTGATATGTTGTTAGTTTCTAGCCCAGAAGTAAATGCAATTTTAGGTGAGAGCGCTGCAAAACTTAGAATGGTTGAAGGCGTAAATTTAACAAATTTAACTGCTGAAAATTCGAATGCACGTTTTTACTTAAGAGATGTGGGTTATATAACTTATAAAATCCCTGCTACCACTTTAAAAGAAGCAATCTCGACTGGACGAGATGACACGACGGTACAAAATGAGCGGAAACGTGTATTGGCAGACGGTGTTTATTATCAAGGTAATGAGCCGGGCGATGGTGGCTGTGGTTGGGCTTGGATCAATGCTTCTGCATATAACATGATTGGCGCAAATGATATTGCAGGTTGTTCTTTTGCAGCCATGCGTCATGAAGTTGGGCATAATCTTGGTCTATATCATAATGGCTCAACCAATATCGGTTCAGGTTTTGCTCATCCCTTAGGTAGTACCGCAATGGGCGGTAATAATATTAATTTTTATTCTAGTCCATACCTTTACAATCCTAAATATGGTGTTCGTTTGGGTGAAGAAGGAAAAATTGATGCGGTTAGTGTGATTAACCTGAACGCACAAAAAATTTCTCTATATAACTAATCTCTATTTTTAGCTATAAATAATGAAGAAAAATAAGTTGTTAATAGGAACTGCTATCGCTTGTGTGGCGTTAGCAGTTTTAGTTTGGTTTGCTTGTTCACAGCAAAGCTCTTCTGCTTTAACATCGCCTTTAGAAAGTCGGCAAGAGTCTGAGACAAAAGTTGCAGATCGTCAGAATGAATTTGCTCGTCAAAATATGCTGAATTTGAGTCCGTCAGAAAAAGAAAGGTTGTCTCAGCAACAAATTGTTTTTAATGAAGTAGAAAGAGATCAGCTTCCTTCTAAAACTAATTTTCCCCTGCTTAAAAATGCTAAAGGTATGGTCATTAAATATGATCCAAATGTGATCGAACTTAAAAAAGTCGGGGACACTGTTAAATTTCAGATGTTGGAATATGGCATTAATCGTACAGGGAAAATTGTAGAGATCGAACCTGTTGATCAGGATATTGTTCGATGGACTGGTAGATTTGACCAAGGCGATCCGAACCAGAATTTTTTTACTATTACTCAAAGTCAAAAAGACCACTATACAATCATGCAAATTTTTACCGAGAAAGGAAATTATTCAGCTGAAATTAAAGATGGTGTCGGGTTGGTACAAACTATGGATGAGGGTGTTACAGATCAGGAGTTACATCATGATCATCCATAGAGGAATAAATGATTTTGGTAGGGAAAAGAAGTCAGTTCGCAGTTTATCTGTACGGATATGAGCTTTATGCGTTCACACTCTTTTAAAAACAAAGTATGCTTATGCCTGTAACAAGGAGCATACATGTATCAAGTACTTGCTAGAAAATACCGTCCACGTAATTTCAATGAGTTAGTGGGACAAAACCATGTTTCTCGTGCATTAAGTAGTGCATTGGAACACGGTCGTCTTCACCATGCTTATTTATTTACAGGAACGCGTGGTGTAGGTAAAACTACAATCGCCCGTATTTTAGCCAAGTGTTTGAACTGTGAAACAGGTGTGACTGCTACACCATGTGAAGTCTGTGCAACCTGCAAGGCGGTAAATGAAGGCCGTTTTATTGACTTAATCGAAATTGATGCTGCTTCAAGAACAAAAGTAGAAGATACGCGTGAACTTTTAGATAATGTTCCTTATGCGCCAACGCAAGGTCGTTTTAAAGTTTACCTGATTGACGAAGTACATATGCTTTCTACGCATTCTTTTAATGCGTTATTAAAAACACTAGAAGAACCACCAGAACACGTTAAGTTTCTGTTTGCAACGACTGATCCGCAAAAGCTACCAATTACGGTTATTTCACGTTGTTTACAATTTACTTTACGACCTTTAGCGGTAGATGAAATTACCAAACACCTTGGCGCTATTCTTGAAAAAGAACAGATTACTGCTGATCAAGATGCAATTTGGCAAATTGCTGAATCTGCTCAGGGTTCACTGCGTGATGCGCTATCATTAACTGACCAAGCCATAGCTTATGGCCAGGGTTCTATACATCACCAAGATGTGAAAGAAATGCTTGGCTTGATTGACCGTACGATCATTTATGATTTGATTTTAGCGGTTCATCAAAACCAACGTGAAAAAGTGAGTCAGTTATTACTCCAATTTAGATATCAAGCCTTAGATGTATCGTTAGTGCTTGATCAGCTTATTTCAACATTACATGAGTTAGCTTTATTACAGTATTTACCAGAGCTTGGCTTAAAGTATAGTGAAGAAATTAATGCCAAAATTCTTCAACTTTCTAAGTTAATTTCTGCTCAAGATTTGCAGCTTTACTATCAAATCGCATGTAAAGGCCGTTCAGACTTGCAACTTGCCGTAACGCAAGAGCAAGGTTTTGAAATGTGTATTTTACGCTTATTGGCTTTCCGTCCTTTAGCACCAAATGAAATTTTAGTTTCAGAGCCTGTTCAACAAAATGAGCAAGCAGTGGTAGGGCTAAATCAACAAGTTCAGCAAACTGCTCAGGAGATTACACCTGTAAGTACTGTTCAGCCTGTTGAAGTTATTAGCCAACCCGCTATGGTTGAACCTGAACCTGAACCTGAACCTGAACCTGAACCTGAACCTGAACCTGAACCTGAACCTGAACCTGAACCTGAACCTGAACCTGAACCTGAACCTGAACC
>NZ_JEYB01000027.1:0-47843 GCF_000582255.1 Acinetobacter sp. 1566109
TTAAGCAAGCGTCCCGCGCCAATCATTCCATCAGCATCTACCACTTCTTGTCGTATCTGTTCATTGATATCACCCAGTTTAGGGTTTAATACGACAACATGATAATCCTGCTGCAACCGCGACAAAATCTCTTCATCAATTTGACTAAAAACTACAACCTTTTTCATGTATATCCCTACTACTCATTGTTATCTTGCATAAGTTGCCACAATCTTTTCTTAAGGAGAGGCTTATCTAACATTTCTTTTAAACTAGCTAAATGAATAAGATTTGCATGTTGAATATACGCACATTTACCTAAACACAAAATCTTTTTTTCTGCCGCTACAGCATCTAAAAAACCCTGAATATATGAACTCACGCCACGTTGATCTTGATATGCCGCTAAGGGAAAAGGCCATTTTAATTCAGCATAGTGACCCACTTTAGCCTTTTGTATATTTGTCCAAAGTTGTTTCTCTTCTTTTTCTAGTGCTGTCACATCAACAAAGATTACACACTTTTCAAGGCAATAAGCCTGCAACTCGAATGGAGCAATCGCTTCTTGCTCAACAGCAATCACAGGTTTTTCAATAACCCTTTCAGACTGCGGAACATCTCTAATTGCTATTGAAGGTTGCTCTACAACTTTAGGTGCTTCAGGCAACAAAGGCTTAGATGGCTTTTGTCCAAAAGCAGGAACATCTATTGTAGGTGTGATAATTGGTGTATGAGATTCAAAAATCTGATCTCGCCATACAGTATGGGCATTATTTTTTTGGCACGCTTGTGTTCTAGGAATCCATATATCAATTCCTAAAGTTGCCAGTATATTTCTTTGCTGCCCAATCATGTTTAAATCAGTACCTCTAATCTACACACATTCTAACGGGCTTCTGACTTTTTTTCAGCGTTTTCTTTTAATGATCGCTAGTAGAAATCACATATGTCTCTTAAATAATCATAACGCTATTTTTCTTCTGCATTTGCTCTACAATTTCATCGGACTCAAAACCAAATCGCCAGTAGAGTAACTCCAGCACATCAAGTTCATCTTGGGTAATAATGCGGTCACTCCATAAACACATCTCAGCAATTGCCAAAATACTTAGACGGTCACGAAGTAAAAGCCCAGCAATGTCATTTAAAATTTCAGCCAAGTCTAAAGGCTCATCCGAAATTTCATCATAAATATGCATTTCATCTGGGTTAAGTAAAGAACGCAAAATACGCTCACGGACTTCCAACTGGTTTGGACTATTAATTTGTTGCACATGAAGCAACGCATCAATTAAACGGACTATTTGAGGCTTCACTTCTTCAAATGCTGTAGGCAAGTGAAGTGGCATCAAGTTCAATTCATATTTGACCCGCTCTAATAGTAGCGCATCAAGCAGTCCGATCTCTCCGTCTTCCTGAATAATAAGTGCTAGTTTTGTCAAAAATTGACGCGCAATACTTGCAGGCATATGGCCAATATTTTTACATGCGTCATGAAATATCTGAATATGAATACGACCATCCAGATTAAGCAAAGCATCGACTATCGAATGGCTTACAGGGGCTTCTTGCGGAATAAATTCTCGATATTGACGAATCATTAAAATCGCAACCATCACCTCACGTGAACCAGTGGCTGTTTGCAATGCACGCTGAATAAGTTCAGGGCGTTTTTTATTACGTCGGATATCACTACTTAAAGGCTTAATTGCATCATTTAATGCAAAGCTAATTGGAGAAAGACGCAATAATGGCAGCGGTTGTGGTGATGACCACGGAATATAGATTTCCGTCTCAGATTCTTCTAATGAACGGAAAAGACTAAATAAAGGCCTATTGCGAAGTTTCTTTAAATTTTCTAATTGTAAATCTTGCAGTAAAGTTGGATTAAGTTCGTAAATACGTTCACGAATGCTCGGGTGAATATTCATCCAGCTTTGAGGGCTAAGTGAATTTGCAAAACACATATGCGCGATTGATTCAGAATAAGCACTATGAATTTGTGATCCTGAATGGTGAACATAAATACGTAATAATGTTTGGGTATTCGTACTATTTTTTAGCAACCGCATAGTTTTTTGGTCATTGCGAAATGTGCGGCCACTTAATGTTAAATATTTAATAAAGCGAGTGATTAAAACACCTAAACTTCCTGCTAACCAAATCACTCCACCAACAGCTACAAACACAGTCTCGAACTTATGCTTATAACCCGGACTGTAGCGCTTAAAACCTTGTTTTGCGAGCTTACTGCCCCATTGACTGAAGGTCGTTAAACCGCTGTATAAAATTTTTAATTTAGTATTTTCTACAGCCTCACCAGATAAAATTTGGTTAAATTCATGACCCAGTAAACCATACAGCTCCAATTCATCTAGATTCTGTAAAGCTCCCCAAGTCAAAATAATGACAATATCATTTGAGTGAAAACCTGCAGTTAATGCATTTACACCTACTTCATCAGGCAAAACATAGAGAGTTGGAACGTTAAGAGAAAATGTTTGCGCCAAATGTTCTGTAATTTTTAATGCCGCATGTTCTTCTGGTGTACTCTCGCCTTTTACCAAACGACGCGCTTTAAGCTGTTTAGCAAGGGAATGACCACCTTTACGTAAAATATAAAGCTCGGTCACCACCGACCAAACCATAATAAAAAGCAAAAGAGCAATAAAATAGGGGCTTAAGGCATGCCACCAAATCGGTTGGCTATAATCAAAAAAATGAACAAGTAAACCTAAAATGAGATTTAAAATAAAAATAGTCAAAAGCACAGCGACCAAACACATAGTGATGGACCATGCCATATTTTTATTTTCGATTAAATAGTGGCTTACTTCTTTCAATGTAAATATTCCCAATTACATTGTTAAGTTTCATCATAAAAGAAAAAAGCGGGAAAAACCCGCTTTTTTCGGCTATTTCTATTCTTCTTTAATACCCGTCAAATCTACGGACGCTGCATCAATATTGACATCAATATAACCATCTTTTTTCTTTTTCGCAGAATCATTACGCTTCTGTTCCAAATTATTCAGATAGTCTGCATCAATTCCACCAGTTACATAGATACCATCAAAAACAGA
This sequence comes from Acinetobacter sp. 1566109, assembly GCF_000582255.1. Lineage (NCBI taxonomy): Bacteria > Pseudomonadati > Pseudomonadota > Gammaproteobacteria > Moraxellales > Moraxellaceae > Acinetobacter > Acinetobacter sp. 1566109. Next base: position 3,063 of record NZ_JEYB01000027.1, read on the forward strand.
GCAATCAAACTCAGTCAATGTAGGAACCTTACTTGTACGTACAGCGTTCTTCAAATCTTCCAAATCTTGGAATACTAAACGATCAGCACCAATAATTTCCTGGATTTCCTCTACACTGCGTTCTGATGCAATAAGCTCAGTTTTAGCAGGCATATCGATCCCATATACGTTTGGATACATCACTTTTGGTGCTGCTGAAGCAAAGTATACTTTTTTCGCACCTGAGTCACGCGCCATTTGAATAATCTCATTACACGTAGTACCACGTACAATAGAGTCATCAACCAATAGAACGTTTTTGCCTTTAAACTCTAACTCAACAGGGTTTAATTTCTGACGTACAGATTTTTTACGCTGTTGCTGACCCGGCATAATGAAGGTACGACCGATATAACGGTTTTTCATAAACCCTTCACGGAACTTCACACCAAGAATATTTGCAAGTTCTAATGCAGAAGTACGGCTTGTATCTGGAATTGGAATAACCACATCAATATCATGGTCTTCACCCCAGTCACGCAAAATCTTGTGCGCTAATTTTTCACCCATTTTTAAACGGGCTTTATAAACTGAAATACCATCAATAATTGCATCTGGACGAGCAAAATAAACATATTCAAAAATACACGGACGATATTTTGGATTAGCCGCACATTGTTTAGTGAACAACTGACCTTCAGCATCAATGAAAATTGCCTCACCCGGTGCGATATCACGTTCGATTTTAAAACCAAGAGCAGTAATCGCCACAGACTCAGATGCAATGATATATTCCATCTCGCCTTGTTCAGTCACACGCGAGCCATAAATCAGTGGACGAATACCATTTGGATCGCGGAAACCAACCAAACCATGACCAGTGATCATAGCAACTACGCCATAAGCACCTTGGCAGCGCTCATGAACACGAGAAACCGTATGAAAAATATCTTCAGCTGTAGGATTTAACGTTCCTTTCTTTTGCAACTCATGTGCAAAAACGTTTAAAAGAACTTCTGAATCAGAATCAGTGTTCATGTGACGCAAATCTGTTTTAAACAGGTCATCATGAATTTCTTCTGCATTGGTCAAATTACCATTATGCGCAAGTGTAATACCGTAAGGTGAGTTCACATAAAATGGTTGAGCTTCAGCACTACTAGCAGAGCCCGCAGTTGGGTAGCGCACATGACCAATACCGTAATTACCAAGTAATGCTCTCATATGACGAGTATGAAAAACATCACGCACCATACCGTTATCCTTACGAAGGAAAAGACGGCCTTCATGGCAGGTTACTATTCCAGCTGCATCTTGCCCACGATGTTGCAACATCGTTAATGCATCAAACAACATTTGGTTCACTGGCGATTTACCGGCTATACCAACAACTCCACACATAGCAACCTCGCAGACAAGCTAGGAATTAATAAAAAGGATTCTTTGTTGAATGGTCAGGCCGGATTTCTGGTTCTTCCGACTCGTCCATTGGTTTTGGAGAAGTGCGAGATACACCGCCTCCAGATGTTATCTGATGAAAAGCCTCACTTGCTGCCCCTTTAGAAAGCTCCGTGGCTAAAGGTGCGTAAGGCAATAAAAACTGAATAAATTTGGATTGCTTCCAATGAGGTGAACTTTCTACCCAAGGACCAACACCTTGCATAGTAATAAGAACAACCAATAAACCCTTCAACGAACCAAAAGCACCACCTGCTAAACGATTTAATGGCCCCAATTTTAAACTTTTCAAGAGGCCATTTAAAAATGCGGTGACGATCCAAGTTAAAACAATAATAATGAGTGCAATAAATGCAAAAGCTGCAATCTTTTGAACCACCGGATCCTGACTTAAACCCGACATTGACGGAGCTAGAAGAACAGCATATTTTGCACCCATAATTAATGCAAAAATCCATCCTACCAAGTTCGCAAAGGCTTTTATAAATCCTTGCCGCAAACCGTTTAGCCCCCCAATGAGCAAAAGTATTAGAATGATGATATCAATAGTGTTCATGTTCAATTAGGTCATAGCTTCAACACATTGCTTTACAAGCGTTGGTCCCGTATAGATTAGACCACTATAAATTTGAACAAGTGTTGCTCCAGCTTGTTGTTTTGCTAAAGCTTGCTCACCAGACAAAATACCACCCACACCGATTAAAGGAATTTGTCCTTTCAATGATTGAGCAAATAAACGTAAACATTCTGTACTTTTTTCAAATACAGGCGCACCTGACAAACCGCCTGACTCATTACCGTAAGGCAGGTTTTCCACCCCTTCTCTCGACAAAGTGGTATTGGTCACAATAAGACCATCAATTTTAAAATCTAATAATTGAGCAGAGATAAACTCAACATCTTCAGCTGTTAAATCCGGAGCAACTTTAAGTACTAGAGGAACATAATGGTTATATTGCTCAGCCAACTCAAGTTGACGCGCTTTTAAGGTTTGCAGTAATTCAGTTAACGCATCACCACTTTGTAAACTACGTAAGTTTTTAGTATTCGGTGATGAAATATTGACGGTAATATATGAAGCGTAGTTATAAACTTTCTCAAGACAAATTAAGTAATCATCAACTGCTTTTTCGACAGGCGTATCGGCATTTTTACCAATATTGATTCCTAAAATGCCTCTAAACTTTGAAGCTTTGACATTTTCAATAAGTTTATCAACACCATCATTATTAAAACCCATACGGTTAATAATGGCTTTAGCTTCAGGAATACGAAATAAACGTGGTTTCGGATTACCCGATTGCGGACGAGGTGTAATTGTACCAATTTCAATGAAACCGAAACCTAATCCGGCTAATGCATCAATATGAGCACCATTTTTATCTAGACCTGCTGCCAAACCTACCGGATTAGGAAACTCGATTCCCATACATGTAGTAGGTTTTGCTTCTACGGTCTGACGCATCAGGCCTAGCTTATGCGCTTTATCAAGCATGGATAATGTTAATTCATGGGCACGCTCTGGTGCTAAACTAAACAACATCGGGCGAGCAAGTGAATATAACATACCAATCACAGTCTACTGATTTTAGGTACGCATATTATAGGCACAGGCAGCACAAAACACCATGCTTGACATAAGCATATTTTGATATGTTATTGAACTGTCGCTGTTAATTTAATCTGACCTTCGCTTGAAACCATTTCCATCTTCTGAATACTAAGACCCATCTGTGCAAGTTGTGTTAAAAAGTTAGCTAAAATTGCATAATTCTGATGCGTTACAACAATTTGTAACTGCTCTCCATTTTGCTGAGAAGTCACAGTTAAACCTTGCTGTTGAGCTACCCTTTGTATTTTTCCAGACTTATCAAGTTCAAGCTCATTTGCAGGCTTCATAGTAACTGCATTACTTTGCATCCACACCATCAGATCTTTTAAATCATTTAAGCGTTTTTGCTGTTGTTCTGCCAAGGAATGCATTTTCCAAAGTGAAGACCCAACAATAGCCACTACCACAAAAATTGTAGTAAAGACCACCATAACGCGTTCACGGACAGTTAAACGATCTAGGTACTGAACAACTTGTTCAATCCACTGATCAAAACGATTCTGCAATTGAGCTAACATTTTCATTATTGTATTTTCACCACCCCAATTGCCCCACCACCATTTGCTTGGACATTACCTAGCTCAGCTTTAAATCCTTGCTGATTTAATTGTTGTGTCAAAGCTTGTAAATCATCTGCCGATTTTGCTTTTAATGCCATCGTTAAAATTGAAGCATCATAATTAAGTTGCTGAGCCAAAATCTGTCTTTGCATTAAAATAGGTCCAACACGGCTTAACAAAGAAAGTGCTTGTGTATCACCTTGCTGACTCATTCTTAAATGACTTTCAAATTGACCTTTTATATTTTGTTCAGTCACACGACTAGATGGTCCAAACCAGTATTTATATTGTTCAATTGTCTGGTCAGCAGTTAGATTTGCTACTTTTTTCAATTTGACCCAACGCAATAAATCATAGCTAAACTGAACTACAATAATTGCTAAAATAACGGCAGCACATGCCTTCCAATAACCAGAAAAAGTACGCTCCTGACCTTTTGATTTTGGTAAAACATTAAAAGGATGCTGCTTAGTTTTATCTAATGGCTGAAATTGATAAACGAACTCAGAACGTTGTTCTGTACTTGAAGCTGCTTCTAAACTTTCTAGTTGCTCTGGTGTTAAACCACTATATTGATAATGTTTTTCAGCTGACTGAAATTCTAAAAAAAGCCCCAAATCATCAATTGAATTACCCAACCATTTATTTTCACGCACCAAAAGTTGGTGATTAATATTACACAGAATAACTTGCTCGGTTTGCGGCTCTGGCAATATTAGAAAATCTGGTAGCAAGGAAACAAGTTTGGTTGGCAACAAAGCCAAAGAATGTTGCCATGTCTCGACCATCCCTTGAGCAACGCCCAAGACAGTTAACTGATCGGCATGAAAATAGTGAACCACTTTCATATGATCAATCGGCAAAGTCACAAACTCTTCAAGTAGATATTTAACCCCATCAGCCCCCAGTTGTTTGTAGTGGGACTTCGCCATAGTTTGCTGAAGCATTTGTGCATGACGACTCGGAAAAAAAACCGAAGCTTCTTTTCCCTGATGTATTTGCAAGTCTTGTATTAATTGATCGAGACTCGCAGCCTGCAACCAGCTCTCTCCGTTAGACCAATGCCATATTCCATTGGTTTCAGGCATCCATATATACAGCATGTTGGCTAAATAACCTTTTTAATTATATTGTGGGTATAAAACTATTTTTTTGTGTTGATAAACCATTTGCAATAACAGCTTGATCATAAATTCTAGCTTCAGCAAGTGCAAATGGATTGAAATTTTCATGAGTAAGTAACTCTGCAATATGACCTATTACATTCATATGGCAAACCACTACAATCGACTCATAAGGAATTTGAGACAACCATTCAACTGCTTCTTTTGCATCATCATCTGGCTTAATTTTGTCGCATAACAGCACTGGCACATCTTTAAAATAAGTCTGGATATGCGTCAAAGTTTCCTGAGCACGCAACAAAGGACTAACAACAAAAATATCCGGTTTTACAATGTCTTTTAAAAATGTTGCTGTTTGCTCAGCCTGTGCATGTCCACGCGCAGTAAGGGGACGTTTAATATCATTACCATTAACTGGTGGAGCAGCTTCCCCATGACGAACTAATGTCAGTTGCATAAAATTTCCTTGTTAATAATTCTGCATTATAACCACAATTTATGACATTTATTCGTCAGACTTCATGATGAGGTAAAACAAACTCCACATCACTACGATGACCATTTTTCATAAGAGAAAGTGCAATATTTAATGGCGGAGCACCTTCAAAAATGACTTCATATAAAGCATTGGTAATTGGCATATATACATCTAGTTCTTGTGCCTTACCACGCACTTGGACAATTGTATTAATACCTTCAGCAGTTTGCCCCAATTCTTTACTTGCTTGATCAAGTGTCTTGCCAGAACCTAGCGCATATCCGATTTGATAATTACGGCTCAATGGACTATTACATGTCGCAAATAAATCACCTACACCAGACAAACCTAAAAATGTAAGCGGGTTTGCGCCCTGCTTTACCGCGAAACGGCTCATTTCAGCCAAAGCACGCGTTAAAATCATACTTTTGGTATTTTCACCAATTTTATATGCAGCCCCAATTCCCATCGCGACTGCATAAATATTCTTAAGTGCACCGCCTAACTCAACTCCATGCACATCATCGCTACCAAAAACACGGAATAACGCACTATGAAGCGCATGCTGCACGGCATAACGGACGAGTTCAGAATCACTAGCAATCACTGTACCAGATGGCATCCCTGCCATAATTTCTTTGGCAAGGTTTGGACCTGACAATACACCATAGGGAACTTCTGGTAGTTCTTCACGAATAATATCGCTCATAAAACTAAATGTTTTAGCTTCAACACCTTTAGTTAAAGATACAACTGCTTGTGCAGTAATATAAGGAGCAATTTGTTTTAAGACATCGCGGAAAGAATGGCTAGGAATTGCAACTAAAATAATATCTCGGTCACATACCGCTTGCTCAAGATCAGACACAGCACGTAGTGAAGATTCTAAAGTGAAGTCTGGTAAATAACGTTTATTAATATGGGTTTTATTAATTTCTTCTGCTGTTTCCGCATCACGAATCCAGATCATGGTATCGCAGCCATTACGAGCAGCTAAATTCGCCATGGCTGTACCAAAGCTACCGCCCCCTAAAACGGTAATACGTAGTGCCGTTTTTTTATCGACCGCAACAGGTTCCACCAAATCTGTAAACTTAAATTCAGCCATGCTTTATTATCCTATTTCTTACTTTTACAGACGCTTAAGCCTGCCAAACTTTTACGAATTCTTTACTTTCAATATCTGCACGCGGTGCAATTGCTTTAGCTGCTGTGCCAACGTAAATAATACCTGAAATTAAATCATGCGGTTGCAGACCTAAATGCTGTTTTAACCAAGTTGATTCAACAACAGCACCACTACGCCACATAGATGAAAACCCCTGAGCTTGCAAAGACAACAAAAGATTTTGTACTGCCGCACCAGTACTTAAGATTTGCTCAAAATGTGGCACTTTTGGATGATCTTGTAACTGTGTAAGAGCTAAAATCAGTAGCGGAGCACGAAAAGGATGTTGCTTAACACGTTCCAGCTGAGCGGGGTCAGATTCTCCTAAATCTACCAATGCTTTTGCTAAAACCTCACCAAAAGCAGCACGTTGTTCACCAGAAATAACGACAAAGCGTGTTGGCTTAAGCCTATGATGATCTGGAGCAGTTAAAGCAGCCTGAAAAGCCAACTCTAATTGATCTGAGTTTGGAGCTGGCTCAATTAATTGGCCAATAGACTGACGCTGATGAATATTTTGGTGAATTATTTGTATTGCTGAATCCGTCATTAATATTGATCTAACTCAAAAATTCGAAATAGATTAGCATAATCTACCGTTAATCCACCATGGAATCTAGCCTATAAACTTAGTGAACTTATAGTTTGACATTTTTTAATACAAAACTTCAAAACTCATACAACGTATTCAAAATCAAATAGAAAACTTATGTTCAAATAGCTATGTCTTTTAGCGATTAACTTAGGTGAATCATGAAAAAAATAATTTTAGCGAGCGCAATGAGCGGCGTTGTTTTATTACTTGGTGCTTGTGCTACCACTCCTAAAAATACTTTAGCAATTCAAAAAGAAAATAATCAGTTTGAAGTGACTGGTATCGGCAAAACTAATTTAATTGCAAAGAATAATGCAGTTACTGCCGCACAGAAAACGTGCTCTAAGAATACAACTCCTGTTATTGTTGATGAAAAAACCACTTATCATGGTGTATTAAAAGATGTAGTAAGTGAAAAGACGGGTCAAATGGTAGAAGCCGCTGCAGGTGTTATTGGTACTTTAACTGGTAAAAATGCGTCTTTAGCAAAAGATGATGACTATCAAACTACTCTTACATTCTATTGTAAAATTAATTAATTGAAAAAAATCCCAATCAATTGATTGGGATTTTTTTTATTAGCAATACCCGTCTAATCGGGTAAGTGGTAGTTTTTTACCAATTGCTTTTTCAATTTCCGGCAAATAGAAAGCATCATCTTCAGACAAGAAACTAATACTCACTCCTTGTGCACCTGCACGACCTGTACGCCCAATACGGTGAACATAGTCATCAGACTGCTCAGGTAAAGTGAAGTTGATAACATGCGATACGCCATCTACATGAATACCACGACCTGCAACATCCGTTGCAATCATGATGTTATGCTTCCCTTGCTTAAACTGCTCTAGCATTTTCAAACGTTTATCTTGAGCAATCTCACCAGATAGCATTCCTACTTTATATCCATCTTTTTTCAAATGGTCATAAAGACGGCGCACTTGATCACGGCGGTTGGCAAAGATCATGACTTTATCAATTGGTTCTTCACGTAAAATATCTTGTAAAAGACGATATTTATCTTGTTTAGCTACAACATAAACACGTTGTTCTACATCGTTATTGGTCTTTTGTTCAGGCTCAATTTCAACTGTTACCGGCTCAAACAACCACTGTCTTGCTAAATTTAAGACGTCGTAACTAAAAGTCGCCGAGAACATCAGGGTTTGACGTTGTTCCTTACGTGGTGAATAACGAACAATACGTTTTACCGAAGGAATAAAGCCCATATCTAATAATCGGTCAGCTTCATCAATCACCAAAAATTCAATTTGATCGAGCCAGACTTCTTTTTGTTCTACAAAATCGATTAAACGTCCTGGTGTAGCAACCATGATATCGACAAAATTAGCATCAAGTTGCTTCTTCTGCTTATCAAAATCAACACCACCCAATAGGGTCACTAAATGTAAATTAGAGAATTTTGTGAGAAACTTTGCATCGCTTTCAATTTGCAAGGCCAACTCACGAGTAGGCGCCAAGATTAAAGCACGAGGTTCGCCACGGAAACGTTGTTCTTTAACCGGATTATTGAGTAAATCATTAATTACACTAATCAGAAAAGCAGCTGTCTTACCTGTTCCTGTCTGTGCTCGCCCAATTGCATCGTGCCCGGCTAATGTATATTTTAAAACCTTTTGCTGAATTGGGGTCATTTGAGTAAACCCTAAAGCATCAATCGCCTTTTTAAGTTGCGGATGTAAATTCAAGGTTTCAAAACCAGATGTCATAAATACGCGCTCTAACAAACAATCTCTCGAATGAGAAGATCATTATAAACAAAAACGCCCCAATTCAAAAATTGGAGCGTCCATGATTCATCAAAAAGATGAATTAGTCTTAGTCTAAAGGCTGAACGTTTTCAGCTTGAAAACCTTTTTGACCTTGTACAACGCTAAATTCTACACGTTGACCGTCACGTAGAGAACGGTGACCGTCACCTACGATTGCACGGAAGTGAACGAATACATCGTCGCCGCCGTTACGTTGAATAAAACCAAAGCCTTTAGTGTCATTAAACCACTTTACTACGCCTTGTTCACGAGCTGTCATAAGTCAATCCTCAGATGATGAAAAAAGGACCTTCCGGTGTTGCAAACAGCAGAGCAAACAAGGTTTTAAAATTTTTATAATCTTAAAGCTTGTAATCATTCTGTAAAACTATCAACAATTTCCGGTTACATCCATTTGTTATAGGTTATTAAAACAATTTAACTGTGTGGTAATTCCTAAAACGGTTCGAGCTTAACACGGGTTTATGACAATTAATAGAATTTTTTTCAAATATTTCCCCTATTTTTAGCTCTTTTTTTAAACAGCTTATTACAATAATTTTTATGTATTCCTTTAGCTCTTAATTTTTATAAAACACCTAGAGTTCGTAAAAAAATTTGTTAAAATATTTTTTTTATTTGTTTTTAAAATGAATGAGCACTACTTCTTCTGCTGTAGCACCTATTGAAATTAATGCCCTTGGTCAACCATGTCCAATGCCTTTATTAATGTTAAAACGTGAACTTAAGAAAGTATCAGGAAAGCAGCTATTTTTATTGAAATCATCTGACCCGCATAGTGAAATTGATGTAACGCGTTACTGCACTTTACATCATTTTATGTGTCAAACCATGCAGATTTCAGAAAGAGAATTTCACTATTTAATTGAAACTCAATGATTCTTTGTTAAAATCTAAGATTAGAAACTGCATAAAATTTTACATTTTTCTACCCAATTTTCCTTAATTATGAAGCCAATTCAAATTAAGATGAATTTATTGGTTAATCCATCCTATCCTATAAGGAGAACTCATGAGTGACAGCAGCAATCAATTGATGCCCCTGTCATTGTCTGCGCCCGGTGTAAACCTTGGTGCATATATCAGTACTGTCAATCAGATTCCTATTTTAACGGCCGAGCAAGAAAAAGAACTTGCTGAACGTTATTATTATGACCAAGATCTTGATGCCGCAAAAATGCTGGTAATGTCGCATTTACGTTTTGTTGTTCATATTGCGCGCAGCTATGCAGGTTATGGCCTCCCTCAAGGCGACCTTATTCAAGAAGGTAACTTAGGCTTAATGAAAGCCGTAAAACGTTTTGACCCAAATATGGGCGTACGTCTCGTATCTTTTGCCGTCCACTGGATTAAGGCAGAGATCCATGAATACGTTATTCGTAACTGGCGTATTGTAAAAATTGCAACGACTAAAGCTCAACGTAAACTTTTCTTCAACTTACGTAGTTTGAAAAAATCGAGTAAAAAATTAACACTCGAAGAAGCACAATCTATTGCTAACGACTTAAATGTAACTCCTGAACAAGTTTTGGAAATGGAAGGTCGTTTAACTGCTTATGATGCTGCTTTTGAAGCGCAAGGCGATGATGACGACGATACTCCACATACAGCACCTGCCTTGTATTTGGAAGATAACCGTTACGACCCTGCTCGTTTAGTTGAAAATGAAGACTGGGAAGAGCAAAGTACATCTGCTTTACATGATGCAATGGACCAGTTAGATGATCGTTCGCGTAATATTTTGCAGCGCCGTTGGTTAGATGATGATAAATCTACCCTACATGAGCTTGCTGCTGAATATAATGTATCAGCAGAACGTATTCGTCAGCTTGAAAAAAATGCGATGGAAAAAATTAAAGTCGCTATGTCAGCAAGCTAAAGTAAATAAAAAATAAAAGGGCGATCAGCCCTTTTATTTTATCTGGCTATGTTTAGCCAACCTATTCTATGGTAACGTTGCCTTTCATTATTCAGTTGCGTTTTTTGTTATGTGGATTGCCATTTCAGCCCTTAATCTTGCTTTTGCAGTCATGTTGGGTGCTTTTGGAGCACATGGTCTTAAAGCTCACGCGAGCCCTGAACAAATTGCTTGGTGGCAGACTGCAACCGACTACTTTTTTTATCATGCACTTGGGCTATTAGCCCTTGGTATTCTAAGTAAGGTTCTTCCCCATTTCCCAATCAAGTTATCTTTCTTGCTTATTCAGATTGGCATTCTGTTCTTTTGTGGTTCGCTTTATATCATGGCATTAGGTTTACCACGCATATTAGGCGCAATTACGCCAATCGGTGGAGCCTTAATGATTGCTGGATGGCTAGTTTTGGCTTGGAATGCTTTCAAATACGCAAAATAATCGGAATGTGATCATGCAAATTTATTTAAATGGCGAATTAACGGACACGCCTAGCCAAAACCTTTTGCAACTCATTCAGGAGTTGGCACTTGAAGGAAAACGTTTTGCTGTTGAACACAATCAGCAAATCGTACCTAAAAGCAAATTAGAGCAAATTATGATTGCTCAACATGACCGTATCGAAATTATTCACGCTGTTGGCGGCGGCTAAGTCGGAGTTATCCATGCAAGACACCCCTCTCATTATTGGTTCACGTTCTTTTCAATCTCGTTTATTGGTAGGAACTGGCAAATATAAAGACTTAAATGAAACGGATTTAGCCATTCAAGCCAGTGGTGCAGAAATCGTAACTGTCGCAATCCGCCGTGTGAATATTGGACAAAATCCAGATCAACCGAATTTACTTTCAGTTATTCCACCAGAAAAATATACTATCTTGCCAAATACCGCAGGTTGTTTTGATGCTGACAGCGCAGTACGTACATGCATGTTAGCCCGAGAATTACTGGATGGTCATAACCTAGTAAAGCTTGAAGTGTTGGGCGATGAAAAAACCTTATATCCAAATGTAACCGAGACTTTAAAAGCTGCTCGTACTTTAATTGATGACGGTTTTGAAATTATGGTCTATACCTCGGATGACCCAATCATTGCGCAAGAACTTGAAAGTATGGGCTGTGTTGCAATTATGCCTTTAGGCAGTTTGATTGGTTCAGGTTTAGGTATTTTAAACCCGCACACCATTTCAATTATTAAAGAAAATGCGAAAGTACCAGTTTTAGTAGATGCAGGTGTTGGTACAGCAAGTGATGCAGCTATTGCGATGGAACTTGGTTGTGATGGCGTACTCATGAATACAGCAATTGCTGCTGCGCAAAATCCTATTTTAATGGCTTCTGCAATGAAGAAAGCTGTTGAAGCTGGACGTGAAGCATTTTTAGCTGGACGTATGCCACGTAAACGCATGGCAAATGCAAGCTCGCCAGAAACAGGTTACTTCTTTAAGTAATCATTAATTTTGCCTAAATTTTAAAGCACGATAACAAAAGCTATCGTGCCGAGTGGCATGGATGCCACTGTTGAACAGGGGCCACATGGATGTGCCCTCTGTTCAACAAAGGTTTTTGTTACTTTTGACCTTTCAAAAGTAAGGCATAACCCTTATAGAGTTTAATAAATTAAACATGAGACCAAAGGCCGCATGGCATGTGAAATTATTAATTTAATTAAGCCACTTGCTCATCACGTTTAAATACCAACTCTTTTGCAGATGAGTTATCAGCATCAAAGTAGTAACCTTCGGTATTAAAAGCCTTAAGATCCTCGGCTTTATTTAATTGGTTTTCAACAATAAAACGAGCCATTAAACCGCGTGCTTTTTTCGCATAGAAACTAATAACTTTATATTTGCCATTTTTCTGGTCAAGGAAAACAGGCTTCACAATTTCAGCCTTAATTTTCTTTTCATTGACAGACTTATAATATTCATCCGAAGCTAGATTTACTAATAATTCAGATTTAATTGCGGCCAAGTCTTCATTAATTTGGTTAGTGATGATATCACCCCAGAATTCATACAAATTATGACCGCGCGTATTTTTTAATTTAGTACCCATCTCTAAACGATAAGGCATCATTAAATCTAAAGGACGCAATAAACCATATAGACCAGAGAGCATACGCAAATGCTGCTGTGCAAAATCAATATCTTTACCTTTTAAATGATAAGCATCTAAACCAGTGTAAACATCACCTTTAAATGCATAGATTGCTTGGCGAGCATTTGAGAAATTAAATTCGGGATGCCAATCTCTAAAACGGTCTGCATTGAGTGTGGCAATTTTTTCACTAACACTCATTAAAGTCGCAATTTCCGAAGCGGAAAGTTTGCGGCAAACATCAATTAATTGTGCTGAGTTTTCTAATAAGCGCGGCTGAGTAAACTCATCTGTAGGTAACGCTGTTTCATAATCTAAAGTTTTTGCAGGAGAAATTAAAGCAAGCATAGATAACCTGAAAAAATTATTCTTAATACCAACTATAACAGTAGATATTTTTTAATGCTAACTCGTGTTTTCAATGACGACTATCGGTAAAATAGGAATACGTATTGTTATTTATCGATTCTTATATGTCTGAGCAAATTTTCATTCAGGGTCCAGTAGGTAAAATTGAACTTTTTGTAGACCGCCCTGAAGGTGAAATCAAAGGCTTTGCGGTTGTTTGCCATCCGCACCCATTGCAAGGTGGAACTCCTCAACATAAAGTCCCTGCTCTTTTAACCCAAATCTTTAATGAATATGGTTGTATTGTTTACCGTCCTAGTTTCCGTGGTTTAGGTGGCAGTGAAGGTGTTCATGATGAAGGCCATGGCGAAACCGAAGATATTTTAGCTGTGATTGAACACGTTCGTAAGCTTCATGAAGGCTTACCATTCTATGCAGGCGGTTTTAGCTTCGGCTCACATGTTTTGGCAAAATGTCATGCGCAGCTTAGCCCTGAATTACAGCCAGTACAATTAATTTTGTGTGGTTTACCAACAGCTACTGTTGTGGGATTACGTCACTATAAAACCCCTGAAATTCAAGGTGATATTCTGCTCATTCATGGTGAGCAAGATGATATTACTTTACTTTCAGATGCAATTGCATGGGCAAAACCGCAGAAGCATCCAATTACGATTTTACCGGGCGCTAACCACTTCTTTACAGGTTATTTAAAACAGCTTCGTCAAATCATTACACGCTTTATTATCATGAAATAAAGTGTATTTGATGGGCATAACTTGAGAGTATGCCCATCATTTTCAAGTATGTCCTTATTGAAAATTATTCCAACTTAACCCAGAACGTGCCAAATATTTTTTTACTCGGTCGCTATCATTTACTATAATTTTTATAAAATTCTAATAAGTGTCTATAATATAAATTACGCATTTGATTAAAAAATTCCAAGAATATGCTTCATTTTACTTTTTTAGGCACATCATCAGGTGTACCCACACTTTCCCGTAATGTTTCAGGATTAGCGGTTCGTAACAGCAAAAATAAGGACTGGATTTTAGTTGATGCCGGCGAAGGTACCCAGCACCGCATTCAACAAGCTAAACTTTCCTTGCAAAACCTAGTTGCCATTTGTATTACACATGTTCACGGCGATCATTGTTATGGTCTAGTTGGTTTATTGGCAAGTGCAGGCATGAATGCCCGTAGCAAACCCTTAATCGTGATTGCACCGAAAGAAATTCAGCAATGGTTTGAAATCACTGCCCAGCTTACAGATTTACATTTACCCTATTCCCTTCAATTTATTGATGTGAATGATGCAATACAGCCACAACAGATCACTGATGAATTTATTGTTCAAGCACATCCTCTAAGCCATCGTGTTCCAAGTTTTGCTTTTAGTATTTATATCAAATCTATTCAGAAGAAGTTAGATACCCAAGCTCTCACACAGCTAGGCGTGCCTCAAGGCGATATGTGGGGCCATTTAAAACGTGGCTACAATGTTGAATTTGAGGGACAAACTTTAAAAGCTCAAGACTTTATCAAAATTCAAAATCAACAAGTTCATGCAATTATAGGTGGTGATAATGACCAACCAGAGCTATTAGCTAACGCTTGCAAAGATGCCCAACTCCTTATTCACGAATCAACATACTTGCAAACGGTTTTAGATAAAGTCGGCAAAGGTCCAATGCATAGCTCAGCAAAAATGGTGGCTGAATTTGCAGAACAGCAATCTTTGGGTAATTTAATTCTGACGCATTTTAGCCCTAGACATCAGGATAAAGCTGGGCAGCTAGCTATTGCCGAAGAAGTTCGCCAGTTTTATAAAGGTCATTTTTATTTAGCGAATGATTTTGATGAGTTTACTTTAAATGAAACAGGACAACTTTTAAAAATCACTTAAACAACAAATTTATTGTGAAATCGAGTTAAATCCAGATCATTTTCACGTAAAGGTTAAAGTTTAAGAAGCTCATGATTGAGCTTCTTATTTCTAAAAAACTACTCTACAGATGCCAAAGCCGTTACCAATAGCTTCCAGCATTTCTCTACAGTATCAACTTTGACTCGTTCACCCGGTGCATGCGCACCTTGAATATCCGGTCCAAACGATACCATCTGTAAATCTGGATAATGCTCGGCAATAATCCCACACTCCAAGCCTGCATGAATTACTTTTAGATTTGGCTCAATGTTAAATGCCTTTTGATAGGCTTGTTGCAAGCACTTTAAAGCCGCTGAGTCAGGATTTGGTGTCCAACCCGAAACTAATGGTGTGAGTGCAGAAGCGATATTAAACTGGCTAAAATGGGCCTGAATTTTTTCTGCAAAATCTTGAGCTTCTTGATTTACCATTGAGCGAACCATTAAGACAGCTTTTCCACCTTCTGGATTTAGTTTTACCACCCCAATATTATTTGAAGTTTCAACTACATCTGGTAAAGCTTGACTCATACTTGCAACGCCATAAGGACTTGTTGCTAAAGCTTGTAACCACTCGTTTTGCTGTTGTTGAGTAATCACTTCAGTCACTTCAGCACTATTAGGCTGAATAATTAATTGCAGATTGTCATCAATACCTTGTAGCTGTTTTTTCCATGCTGTTTGATATTCATCGAGTAATTTTTCTAATTTAGGCAATTGGTTAGATGAAATTGCAATAGTCGCTACAGCTTCTCTCGGTAAAGCATTACGCGCCGTGCCACCTGTAAACTCAACAAGATGCCCACCAAGTGAGCCTAAATATTGATTTAAAAAGCGAGCCAAAATAACGTTAGCATTGCCACGTCCTAAATGAATATCTACGCCAGAGTGCCCGCCTTTAAGACCAGCCACCTGAATATTCACAATATTTAAATCTTTAGAAATTGGTTCATAGCTAAGCGGCTGCTCTACCTCAACATCAATACTACCAGCACACCCTAGATACAACTCGCCCCATTCTTCTGTATCAATATTAAATAACCTTTTTCCTTTTAATATACCGGCTTCTAAAAGTCGTGCACCGCTCATACCTGCTTCTTCATCGACTGTTAAAAGAACTTCTATTGGTCCATGAGCAATATCATTTGAATCTAAAACAGCTAAAGCCAAAGCTACTCCTATGCCATTGTCTGCACCTAAAGTAGTGTCTTTGGCAATTAACCAGCCATCCTCAAGAACAGGACGAATCGGGTCTTTAAAGAAATCATGTACTGTGCCAGTGTTAGCTTGTGTAACCATATCTAAGTGGCCTTGAAGAATAACGCCAGATACATGTTCTTTACCCGTAGTTGCATTCTTTCGGATAATTAAATTACCAACTTCATCTACGTAAGTTTCTAAATTTCGACTTTCGGCCCAGTTTTTTAGATACTCACGAAGCTGTTGTTCATGCTTTGAGGGGCGCGGAATCGTACAAAGTGTTTGAAAATGCTGCCAAACAATTTGAGGAGATAAGTTTGAAAAATCAAATGGCACCATATATTTATACTCTCAAAAATATTCTTAATAAACTTAGGTTTATTCAAAGATAAGAATTTATCAGCGCAGTTTTAGCCTTTATTAAAATCGACGCTGATAAATTAAAAATGACTCTAAATGTAGAATAGATTAGATATAAAAATCAAAGTTAAATTTCACGTACCAAACGGAAACCCCACATGATTGAACGGGCTTGTGAAGTTACATAAGCATTACGATAGGCAGTTCGTACGTTATAAGTGTTATATATCCATGCTCCCCCACGTAAAACTGGGAAGTTACACTGTCCATTATTTTCCTCACCCCAACGACGATTTACACTAGGAGCATTTTCATAATTTGCATGCCAGCAATCATCGACCCATTCTCGGGCATTGGCACTCATATCATATAAACCGAAATTGTTTGGTAAAAACTTCCCTACTGGTGACGTAAAAGCATAACCATCTGTACAATTAAATAAACTCCAACCATTAGTTTGTGGTAGTGCTACAACTGTTGTTGGATCTAATACATTTGCATATTTACAAGCTTGGTCAAGATTAAGGTCATCCCCCCAATAATAGGCTGTTGTCGTTCCAGCACGCGCCGCATATTCCCACTCAACTTCTGTTGGTAAACGGTAGGTCTGACCTGTTTTTTTAGATAACCATTTCGCAAATTCTCTTCCATCTTCACGGCGTACACATACAACAGGATCCTGAGGTGTTTGATTCATACCCGAATTATTCGGATTTAAATCATCTCGATACCACATATTGAAGACCCCATTGCGTGTTTCCCAATTACGACACCCCTCGACTTCCCAGCCAGTTTCCTTTTGGAAAGCCTGAAACTCAGCAATTGTTGTTTCATAAGTTGACATTGCGAATGGTTTTTCGACTTGTACTAAATGTTGAGGTAATTCATATGACCGAGATTGAGCAGGTACATTTTGTTGCTCTTGCTCATTTATATTTCCGCCCATTAAAAAACTACCAGCTGGAATAACCGTCATTTCTGGACAAAAGCTATCTGAACAATCTTTAAATTTAGATTTTGCTGCCGTTAATTGATTAATATTGATATTGGTTAATGAAGCTAATTTAATTTCAGGATTCATATTAGGAGGGTTATTTATTTGACGAATTAATAAATTAATTGTTCCTTTCCACTCACTTAACATTTCTCTAAGCATAGCAGGCCGCTCAATACTTACTCCAGTTCCATCATAGTCAGGAGCATTACATCTCGCTCTTAATACTGTCGACTCATCAGTAAGCTGAGCTAGTTTGGGAATAATTTGATTATCAAGAAAAACTCCTAAATTATTTGAACTCGCGATATTGGCTCTTAGTTCTGCCGCTGATTTTTGAGCAATTGTCGCCTCACCAATAACTTTAGAATAGACACTATCACATTGATTTTCTTGCCATACCAAAGTTTGTTTAAGATTCTCCAAGGAAGTAATAGTTCCTTCTAGCAACTTCTGATTTGTTGAGTTTATGGTCGTATCTTTATCATCACTATTACACGCTGATAATAAGGAGATAATCAATATACCAAAGCCTTTTGAATAATTACTGGAAATTATATTCATGTTAATTCTCTGTAAAATAATATAAATAAGAAGAGGAAATTGAGTAGTTCTTTGTTAAAAAGCATTTTTAAATTAATAGAAAATTAGTTCAAAATTCAAACAATATTATTTTTTTGTTTGTTAATTTTTATTAAATAATGTCACTACAAAAATAAATAATTCTTATCAATATTAATAAATAAAAAGGGTGAACAAATATGTTCACCCTTACTTCATAAAATATATTTAATTGATCAAGACTTCCAAACAAATTCGGAGAAACTCTGATCGGCTTTCAAACTATTTTCAACAGCCTGCGCAAGCTGACGAATAATGCTTTGTGTTTCGATTTTCTCAAACCAGTCTTGTTCTTCATCTGGATTGGCAGAGATTTCACACATTAAATGCCCATCGTGGTCCGTTTTCTGGCAAGTAATAGACAACGGCAAAAGATGATTATCAATGCTTACTTCTACTTTTTCATGCTCATGTACAATATGCTGTGCATCGAAACCATAATGCCCCAATTGTTTAAATAATAAGGCCGCTACATATTCTTGAGTGATATGGCATTCATTTGGTGGATGATCAAGCACCCCATGTTCTGGGCAACTGGCAATAAATTGTAATTTTTTCATCCTTTGTCCTAACACTATTATCATTATCTGCACTTAGCATAAGCAATAAACAAACAGCAGCCAAGCCTTTAGCTCGCTGCTGCCGTTGCTATTGTGTTAGCAATTATAAAATGTATTAGGTCAAAAGTTATTGGCTAACTTCAATCGTTAAACCTGCACGATTCGCCAACTCAGTAAATGTTGGGAAACTTGTAGCAACAGTTTCAGTACCATGAATTGTAATCGGACCAGAAGTACGAAGACCTGCCATACTAAAACTCATAGCAATACGATGGTCATGATGCGATTCGATTTCACCGCCAGCAAAGATTGGTGACCAATCGCCAGATTTGCCTTTTCCTTCGATGATGATGCCATCTTCAGTTGGTGTGCAGTCAATACCCATGATTTTTAAACCATCTGCCATAACTTGAATACGGTCAGATTCTTTCACACGAAGCTCTGCCGCACCTGTGAGTACTGTTTGCCCTTCAGCACAAGCCGCTGCAATAAATAATGCTGGGAATTCATCAATTGCCAAAGGTACTTGATCTTCAGGCATATGAATACCTTTAAGGGTACGTGAACCTTTAATATGAATATCAGCAATAGGTTCGCCACCAGCAATACGTTCATTTTCAACAGTCAGGTCGGCACCCATCTGTTTTAAAATTTCAATTACACCTGTACGTGTTGGGTTAATGCCTACCGCTTCAAGTACAACGTCTGCACCCTCAGTAATTGCAGCACCCACCATAAAGAAAGCAGCAGATGAAATATCAGATGGTACTTGAATATTAGTACCTACTAATTTTCCACCACCAACGAGTGAGATTTTATTACCTTCAGTTTTAACATCATAGCCAAATGCACGAAGCATACGCTCTGTATGATCACGTGTTGGTTCCGGCTCAGTTACCGAAGTTTCACCTTCAGCCCATAAACCAGCAAGTAAAATACCAGACTTCACTTGAGCAGATGCCATAGGTAAATCGTATTGAATACCTTTTAATTGCTGACCACCAGTAATACTTACAGGTGGTGTACCTTTCTCGCCTGTTGTTTGAATTTGCGCACCCATTAAACGTAAGGGTTTAGCAATACGCTCCATTGGACGTTTAGAAAGTGATGCATCACCTGTCATAACAGAATCAAACTTTTGTGCAGAAAGCATACCTGAAAGTAAACGCATGCTTGTACCAGAGTTACCCATATACAATGCACTTGCTGGTGCTTTTAAGCCATGCATACCCACGCCATGAATGGTCACTTCACCATTTTTAGGGCCTTCGATGCTTACACCCATATCACGAAAAGCTTGTAAAGTTGCTAGAGCATCTTCACCTTCTAAGAAGCCAGTTACATGGGTGGTGCCTTCGGCAATAGCACCAAACATAATGGAGCGATGTGACACAGATTTGTCACCCGGTACGGTAAATTTACCTTTAAACGCCTTATTTCCCGGTAAGATACTGAATTGCTGTGTCACCTTATTTTTCTCCATTAAAGGTTTTTTGGCTAACATATGATTGAAATGTTGCCGTGCTGCCTG
Organism: Acinetobacter sp. 1566109; assembly: GCF_000582255.1. Taxonomy (NCBI): domain Bacteria; kingdom Pseudomonadati; phylum Pseudomonadota; class Gammaproteobacteria; order Moraxellales; family Moraxellaceae; genus Acinetobacter; species Acinetobacter sp. 1566109. Next base: position 23,386 of record NZ_JEYB01000027.1, read on the forward strand.
AGCATGGCCGAGTAAACCCATTAATGCATGAGAATCTTCGTTTTCAATCAATTTTCTAAGTACGGTAAGTTGCTTTTCGAAGCCATCTACAGCATTTAAGATAGCGGTTTTATTGGCAAAGAAAATGTCATGCCACATTTGAGGATCACTTGCTGCAATTCGTGAAAAGTCACGGAAACCACCAGCCGCATAACGGAAAATATCCAAGTTATCTTCACGGTTTGCAAGTTGCTCGACTAGATTAAATGCCATTAAATGCGGTAAATGGCTCGTATGTGCCAAAACCTCATCATGTTTAGCAACATCCATACAAATAACTTCAGCTTTAGCAGCTGACCAAAGTTGAATTAGTTTCTCAACAGCCCATTCTGCACTTGTTGGTAACGGCGTTAAAATCACTTTATGATTTGCAAAGAGATCGACTTTACCTGCATGAACACCCGTGTGTTCACTACCTGCAATAGGATGCCCGGGTACAAAACCCGTTGGTAAATCTTCACCAAATACAGCTTTTGCTGCATCAACCACATTACCTTTTGTACTTCCCACATCGGTTACAATTGTGGTTTCTGACAAATAAGGTTTAATTTGCTCAAGCACTTTTTGTGTAGCACGTACAGGTAAGGCTAAAACAATTAAATCCGCCCCTCTCACGGCCTCTACAGGATCGGAAAATCCTTCTTGTATTAAACCAAGTGATTTTGCATCTTCTAAAGTTTTCTGTGAACGTGTAGATGCCACAATAGTTGTCGCCAACTTTTCTGCAACGATAACGCGAGCCAAACTCGACCCGATGAGTCCTAAACCAATAAATGCAACTTTTTTAAATAGGGGTTGTGACATAACTTCAACTTTATTTTTGCTCAAAGTTATTTAAATCTTTGAGCAATTTGTTTTTTAAGCTTAATGACATATTCCTTTGGATACATGTCATTATTCCAACGTAAGTAATTAAAGAACAGCAGCAGGATAAGAACCTAAAATACGAAGCTCTTTTACCATTGGACGGATATCATTGATTGCAGCAGCAACGTTTTCTTGATCAATATGACCTTCTAAATCGATAAAGAATACATAAGCCCATTTTTCAGGTAATGCTGGACGGGTCTCAATACTCGTTAAGCTAATATTATGTTTTGCAAACGGCGCTAAAATTTCTAATAAAGCACCTGCACGATCATGTGCTGAAATTAATAACGATGTTTTGTCATTACCACTTTGTGGAATTTTTTCACGGCCAATCACTAAGAAACGAGTGGTATTTTCCGGATTATCTTCAATATTGCTATGCAAGATTTCAAGATTATACATACCTGCTGCAATATCAGATGCAATTGCTGCTGAGTGCCATTCGTTGCGAATACGGCGTGCAGCTTCTGCATTTGAGTTTAAGGCAACACGTTCAACACCTGGATAATGCGCGTCTAACCACTGACGGCATTGCGCCAAAGTTTGCTGGTGCGCATAAATCTGTTTAATGCTGTCTTTACGCGTATTTTCAGAAACCAAGAATTGATGATGAATACGCAATTCAACTTCACCAATCACATTTAAATTCGATGTTTTAAAGCAATCTAGTGTGTGGTTCACAATACCTTCAGATGAGTTTTCAACTGGAACTACACCATAATGTGCACTACCCGCTTCTACTTCACGGAACACTTCATCAATAGTTGGTAATGGACGTACAACTGCATCTTTACCAAAATGTTTAAGCACAGCAGATTGCGTAAAAGTACCTTCAGGTCCTAAGAATGCAATGCTTTGCGGAGCTTCTAAAGCAAGGCAAGCAGACATAATTTCACGGAACAGACGCGCCATGGTTACATCAGATAAAGGTCCCTGATTGCGTTCCATAACTTTGCGTAATACTTGTGCTTCACGTTCAGGACGATAAAACAAAGGATTCTCTTCGGAAGCAAATTTAGCTTTAGCAACAGCTTCAGCAAGGCTTGCGCGGCGATTTAATAACTCTTGAATCTGTTGATCTACGCTATCAATATCTTCGCGAATTTGTTCTAAACTAAGAGAAGTCGTTTTGTTTTGATCATCGTTGATCATTGGAATGCAGCCTCAGAAAAATCATCTTTTAAACGAGAGTATAACAATAGTCGGCTTTGATTTGTTAGGCAATATCGGTGTACCGGCTTTTTTCGTTAATCACTCTCAAACCTGTCAATAAGATTACTTTATTTGATAATGATTTTCATTTATTATTTTACTTATAACATTTTCTTAACTTTATTATGCTTAAACCATTTTTCTTTTTATCTTGTAGTTTTCTCTTGGGAACTTTAATAAGTACGCCTGTTTTGGCTCAACCTTCAATAAAAGATCAATCAAAAATCGTTTTTCAAAATAATCAGGCACAATTCCAAATCAAATCTAAAAATACAGGTCATGAATATCTAATTCAAATTTATAAACCGCCTGTGGCCCCACCCCAACATGGTTACCCTGTACTTTATATATTAGATGGAAATGCAACTTTCCCTAGTGCTGCCAATATTGCTCAGTCAATTGGAGCAGGTTCGACTAAATTAGGTTTAGATCCGCTCATGATTGTAGCTGTTGGTTATCCACATCAAAAAACCTTTGATGTGCAAAAGCGTGCTTATGATTACACACCAGAACCTTCTGCCCAATTTCAAGCACACGGTAAATATAAATATGGTGGTGCTGATCAGTTCATTGCCTTTTTAAATAACGAACTCAAACCTGAAATTGCAAAACAGTTTCCGGTTAACAGCCAGCAACAAAGCCTCTATGGGCACTCTTTTGGAGGCTTGTTTGTGCTTTATCATTTTTTTCAAAAGCCAAATGCATTTCAGCGTTACTTCGCTGCAAGTCCTTCTTTGTGGTTTGATCAAGGCATGTTATTTCAACAGTTAGAACATTGGCAAAGTCAAAAACTAAATCATTTCCCTTTACTCATGACCACAGTCGGTACACATGAACAAGGTGGCCCTCTTACTCAACTTAATAATACGCTTAATGAAGCAGACTTTTTTAAAGCTTTAGAAAATAAACGTTCAAACGAATTTAGTTATTGGCATTTTTATAACCCTGCCGAACAACACATTACAAATTTGTATGCGAGCTTACCTAAAGCACTTATGTTTGCTTCTTGTCAAAATTTAGAAAGCTGTAAATCTTTATTTGATGGACCATTAGATCAGCCAGCCAAGTAAAAACATAATTACATTTAAAGCTGATTATTTCGTTGTTCTTAAAGATAGCCCTCTTAATGCATGGATTGGTTATACTGACCCAATATGTCATAACAACAGTAAAATAGAATGAATAAAATTATTGTTTTAAGCCTATTGGGTTTTACAACTTTTAGTTTAACGGCTTGCGGCGGTTGTCCAATAATTGCAGGTTGCAATGGTACTGATAATTCTCCGTACTATATGACGACTGTCAGTAATCAAATTCGTGGTATTCCAATCCCACCTCAAACCAAGCTGACCTATCAATCGCAAAATTTCAGACAGAAATTTGAGCAAACACATGCTTTAAAAGAAAAAAATTTATCAGGCATTGCATTACCAGAAAATACAGCAATCATTTGGGGAGGTATGCCAGTAGATATGTTTATACAATTTTCTAATCCCGAAATGAAAGGCTTCTCGGTCTATCCAGCACGAGGATTTAAAACAGAATTATCAAATGAGTTTTTACATTTATGGAAAAGCTGTGAAAGTGATTTAGACATTAACTTAAAGAATCCAAATGACTGGTCATTTAATCCTGAAAATATGGAAATAACGGGTTGTGGCATCAATCAAAAACGTAGCAAATATACCGAAGACTCTTTTCGTCAAGATGAAGCCGATGCATTTTTAATAAAGATCAATCAGGCCTTACACAAGTTACCCAAGCAACAAGACTATCCTGTCATTTATCGAACTAACAAATAGGTAATATAAAAAAGCCTACTCAAAGGTAGGCTTTTTTTAAAACTATTTAATTAGGCTTTACCAATTAAGCCACGCGCTACGATTTCTTTCATAATTTCATTTGTACCACCGTAAATACGCTGAATACGAGCATCTACAAAGAAACGTGAAATTGGATATTCAGTCATATAACCATAACCACCAAAAAGTTGCAGCAAGTTGTCAGCTACTTTCATTTGCATATCCGTACTAAAACTTTTAAGTGCGGCTGCTGTTTCCACATCTAGCTTACCTTCTTGATATAGAGCAACGTTTCTCTCGTAAAAAGCAGCCGTAGCAAGCTCATCAATTTTTGCTTGAGCTAAAACAAAACGCGTATTTTGGAACTGTGAAATAGGCTGGCCAAATGCATGACGTTCTTTTACATAAGCCGTTGCCAAATCAATTGCACCACGAATAGCGCCAATAGCGGTAGATGCAATGGCTGTACGTTCACGTGGTAACTCTTGCATTAAGTAAGCAAACCCCTGCCCAGCTTGACCGAGTAACTGGTTTTTAGGAACCTTAACATTGTCAAAAAATAGCTCAGAAGTATCTTGAGAATGTAAACCGATTTTGTCGAGGTTGGTACCTTTCTTAAAGCCATCCAAATGTGTATCTGCCAATAATAACGATACCCCTTTCGCACGCGCTTGAGGATCGGTTTTTACTGCAAGCACCACAAGGTCAGCATGTTGACCATTTGAAATAAATGTTTTTGATCCATTTAGTAAATAATGGTCATCTTGTAAAATGGCGCTCGTACGCATTGATTGTAAGTCTGAACCAGCACCCGGTTCAGTCATACCAATTGCCCCAACCACTTCACCAGTTACCATTTTCGGCAACCAATATTGTTTTTGCTCTTCTGTACCAATATGTAAAATATAAGGTGCAGCAATTTCAGAGTGACATGAAATAGCAGTTGATAATGCACAAAAACCAGCTCGAGCAGACTCTTCAACTAACATTAATGAATAGTAAGTTGGAACCCCATAACCGCCATATTCTTCTGGGACATCCACACATAAAAAGCCATTTTCGCCCAGTTGATTCCACACTGAACGCGGCATAATTCCTTCACGTTCCCATTGGTCGTAATGTGGAGCAATATGCTCATTCATAAAACGTTTAAAATTATCACGGAATAATTCTAAATCTGCATCATATGCCAACATAATATTTTCCTTCGGCTTTATTGTTTTATCGAATCTCATTGCTGTGCATGCTAATCATTTTTTTAGTTACTGTCATGGCATAGCTGCTCATTTAAACTGTACTTTTCAGTCAGCCAATAAAAAAGGAAGCTTAGCCTCCTTTTTTATTACGATAAATGATTAGTGAGATGCCTCAGCAATTACACTTTTTTGCTCAAGCATTTTTCTATCTACTTCATCGGGATTATTCAGTGCATCATTTAGTTTATCTTTATCTAATGCACCAACCCATTTCGCAACCACAATCGTTGCTAAAGAGTTACCAACAAGGTTCGTTAAAGCACGAGCTTCTGACATGAAACGGTCAATACCTAAAATCAATGCCAAACCTGCAACTGGTATATGACCAACAGCAGATAAAGTTGCAGCCATAACAATAAAACCAGAACCCGTTACACCCGCCGCACCTTTAGATGAAATTAAAAGTACCAATAGCAAAGTAATTTGATGCTGGATATCAAGCTGTGTATTCGTTGCCTGAGCAATAAAGATTGCAGCCATGGTCAAATAAATTGAAGTACCATCGAGGTTAAATGAATAACCTGTTGGGATAACTAAACCAACCACAGACTTTTCACAACCTGCGATTTCAAGCTTACGTAGCATACGTGGTAGAACTGACTCAGAAGAAGATGTACCAAGTACAATTAAAAGTTCTTCACGAATCAAACGCACCATTTTAAGAATGCTAAATCCACTCAAACGGCTGATGGTTCCTAATACCAAGAAAATAAATAATAAACAGGTAATGTAGAAACAGAGGATGAGCTGGCCCAACTGTACCAGTGAACCCACACCATATTTACCGATAGTAAACGCCATTGCCCCAAAAGCACCCAGTGGAGCAAGCTTCATGATCATATTTACAATGTTAAAGAACACATGAGCAATTTGATCAATTAACTTTAAAACTGGACGTCCTGCATCACCTAGCTTATGCAGTGCAAAGCCAAATAGAATGGCAAAAAGAAGGACCTGTAAGATTTCACCATTTGCAAATGCACCCACTACTGTATCTGGGATGATATGCATTAAGAAATCAACGGTAGATTGTGATTCACCAGAAGTGACGTATTTTTGGATACCTGAAGTGTCCAGAGTCGCAGGATCAATATTCATTCCTACGCCTGGCTTTGCAATGTTAATCACCACAAGGCCAATCAGAAGTGCGATTGTTGAAACGATCTCGAAGTATAACAACGCAACACCGCCAGTTTTACCCACTGACTTCATACTTTCCATACCAGCGATACCACTGACCACTGTACAGAAAATAACAGGTGCGATGATCATTTTAATCAAACGAATAAAAGCATCACCTAATGGCTTGAGTTGCTCACCTAAACCTGGAATATGGTGTTCAACACCATTCACTATTTGCGTTGTACTTGGTGAGAAATGCCCAACCAGAACACCCGCAATAATCGCAATAATCACTTGAAAATAAAGTGATTTATAAATCGGTTTTTTAGCCATAACTTTACTTCAATCTATATTTCCAAGTCCGTTGGAAATATCAAAATGAAACGTCTATTCTTTACGAATACACAGCCCTAACCTTTCACATAAACACCGCAAAAGGGAAACGGTTTTTTGGGAACAAAAAACCTTCCTACTACCTCAATGAAAACGAAATACAGTTTTCTAAAACAGGAGAATACCTGAAGTTTCCAACCACTTTGAGTAGCCAGAAATAACCTCTTACTTTTCCAATAAAAAGCTGAAGATATAGGAGAATCACATAAAATTATGATATGAGTGCTCAAAAAAGCACGTGAAAGTTTACTCGAATTGAATAGCAATTCGGTTAAAATTTTGGCTAATACGCACAAAAAACACTCATGCAGCCTTAAGACTTTAGTATGAGAAACACTTTTGATATTTTTTCAGCAGTTTTTTATGTCATATTGAAAAGTCCTTGTAGACATTTCATTTTGAGCTGTCTCCCCCTTATTTTTACTGTTTTGAATTGCCATGAATACTAAACGTAATATCTATAAAGATGCTGAACATCCCTTTGCTCAATATGTCCGTATTTTAGGTAAGGGGAAAACCGGCTCTCGCTCACTAAGTTATGAAGAGGCCTATCAGGCTTTTACCATGATTTTAAAAGGTGAAGTTCTTGATGTTCAGTTGGGTGCTTTTTTAATGCTGCTACGTGTTAAAGAAGAGTCCATTGATGAGCTTGCAGGCTTTGTACAAGCCACCAAAGACCAACTTAATTTTCAACCTTTAGATGTGGACTTGGACTGGTCATCTTATGCAGGCAAGCGGAAACATTACCCTTGGTTTTTATTAGCGGCTCTTAACCTTGCTCACCACGGCTATAAAATCGTCATGCATGGCGCTTCTGGACATACGATTAACCGGGTCTATACCGAACAAGTTTTGCAATATTTAGATTATAAAATTTGCCATTCTGAACAAGAGGTCCGCACCCAATTGGCCGAACAGAATTTTGCTTACTTACCGCTAGATGTGATTTCACCTGTTTTAAGCGATTTAATTTCTTTGAGAAATGTGATGGGCTTACGCTCACCTATTCACACTTTGGCTCGTCTCATTAACCCATTTAATGCGAAAGCCACCTTACAAGCGATATTCCATCCAGCGTATAGAACCTCTCATCAGCATAGTGCGCTTCGCTTAGGCTATCAAAATAGTGCCGTCATTAAAGGTGAAGGCGGTGAATTTGAACGAAACCCCGATGCTAAAACTCTCATTTGCGGTATTAAAAATGGTGAACTCTATGAGCATGAGTTGCCAAAGCTTACGCCTGAACGTAGTCCAATTGAAGAAGAGTTAGACTTAGCAACCTTTAAAGCGGTCTGGCTTGGAAAGCAAAATCATGAATATGGGGAAATGGCCGTAACAGAAACTATGGGTATTGCTTTATATACCATGGGCATTGTTTCTAGTTTTGAGGAAGCAATGCAAAAAGCAAAAGTGTTATGGGAAACACGTAATTCAAGCCAATAAAACTGATATAAGACCATACAGCCTTCTATAGCATGTTTTTCTTATATTGCTACATATAGGCAATACTTACTTTTCAAAGATGAAAAGTAACAAAAATCTTTTGTTGAGCAAACAGTACTTCCATGTACTGTTGCTCAACTGGCGACATCCATGTCGCCAACGCGATAGCAAATGCTAACTAGGATTTATTCTTTTGTTTTAAAATACGGTTTTAAACAAAACGAATCGGTTTAAATTCAGGCTCATGCTTGTGATGATCATCTTCACAAACCTCACCCTCTTCTTTTGTACCACGGTCAATATAACCGCTACGCTGTTCTTCTGGTAAGTTCTTTAACTCCCAAGCAATCACGGCTTGCATACATGTTTCGCGCTGCTCTTTCGTTAAAACAATACCATTTGGCCATTTACCAATTTCTACTGCTGTTTTTAAACGCTCTACAATTTCAGGGTTTAAAACAGATAGCATTTGTTCAATATTCATGATTCATCTCTTTGAAAAGATTCAAAATCTTGGTTCCAACCCAGTTTGGTACGACAAGCCATATAGAAATCATAACCTGGTGGGTGTAATAAACTTAATTTAAATGGATGTTTGCGGATGTGCAAACTGTCACCAACATTGAGCGATACACTATGTTGCCCATCTGCACTCACCATCGGTAATACCCGATTTTCGCGAATGACGATTTTAATTTCACTTTGCCCACCAACTACGATCGGGCGTGAAGATAATGTATGGGGGTGCATAGGGACTAATGCAATAGCATCCATACTCGGATGTAAAATTGGACCACCACCTGACAATGCATAAGCAGTTGATCCTGTCGGGGTCGAAACAATTAAACCATCACTATGCTGACGGTAAACATATTGACCATCAATATTAAGTTCAAAGTCGATCATATGTACCGACTTACCTGAGTGTAGTACAACGTCATTTAAAGCAATTGCATCATAAATGACTTCACCATTGGTCCGTACTTCCATTTCAAGCAAGAAACGGCGATCAAGTTGGAAATGACCTTGTAATACCTGATCAAGTTTAAAAATAGCTTCCGCAGGCTTAATATCAGTTAAAAATCCTAAACGCCCACGGTTAATACCAATGACAGGTGTATTGTAGCGAACTAAAGCTCTAGCTGCATGAAGTAAAGAACCATCACCACCTACTACAATCACCAGATCAGCAACTTCACCTAATAAGTGACGACTAACAACTTGTGCATGATCATAGGGCACTAATTCGGCAGTTTCCTGATCAAAAATGGGGTTTAGGCCTAAACTTAGCAAATGGTCATGAATTAAACATAGTGTTTCTACAACTGATGATTTATCCGGTCGACCAATTAACCCGACGTTTCTGAAGGACTTATGTGAAATTTGCACGAATGAGTAAGCTCCGCTGCGATTCTACGCTATCATAACATTAACCTGATTAATTTAAAAAAACATAACAACAAGATGCTGTAAAATTCAATCTAAGTTTTCCATTTATTCACAGTTTTATCATTGCAAATTGATGACAAGCTATCGCATCATTAACGTATTGTTTAGGGTTTTATCTCATTTATATGAAGTTTGAACGTGGTATCGGTTTCTTCGCGCTAATTTTTTCCATATTGGTGATTGGTGCTTTTATTGCTCTTAGTATCTATCTGATTCGTTTAGATAATATTATCCGTGAAAAATTTGAAGGACAGCGCTGGGACATTCCTGCCAAAGTGTTCGCTCGGCCTCTGGAAATTTATAATAATGCACCCATTACTCAAGCAAATTTTACCCAAGAATTAAAATTATTAGGTTACAAAACTTCAAGTAATTATGACAAGTCTGGAACCTTCGTTGCTCAAGGTAGCAACATGTATGTACATACACGCGGTTTTGACTATGGTGATAGCGTAGAACCGGAACAAGTTTTAGAACTTAGCTTTACAAATGACCAAGTTGCAGAGGTACGCAGTACAAAACCTTCTTCAACAGGTGTGGCTCGTTTAGAACCTTTACTGATTGGTGGGATCTATCCTCAGCATAATGAAGACCGTGTTCTGATCAAACTCAATAATGTTCCTAAACCACTCATTGAAGCTTTAATTTCTACAGAAGACCGTAATTTCTACCATCACCACGGTATTTCAATTCGTGGTACAGCACGTGCTTTAGTAAGTAATGTCACTGGAGGACGTCGCCAAGGTGGTTCAACCCTGACACAACAGTTAGTCAAAAATTTCTATCTAACCCCTGAACGTACATTAAAGCGTAAAGTTAATGAAGCATTAATGGCTTTACTTATTGAGCTTCATTACAGCAAAGATGAAATTTTAGAAGCTTATTTAAATGAAGTAAATTTAGGCCAAAATGGTAACTATTCAATTAATGGTTATGGCTTGGCTTCGCAGTTTTATTTTGGTTTACCACTTCGTGAACTTAATGTCGCGCAACAAGCTTATTTAGTCGGTTTAGTTCAAGGGCCATCTTTATATAACCCTTGGAAAAACCCTGAAGGAGCAAAAAATCGTCGCGATACAGTATTGAATAACATGCGTGTAATGGGTTATTTAACTCAAGCCGAATATGAAACTGAAATTGCACGTCCTTTAGGTGTTCTCAGCAAGCCAAGCTTAGGTCCTGCAAAATTCCCTGATTTCCTAGATATTGTGCGCCGTCAGTTACGTACCGAATATCAGGAAAGCGATTTAACTAATCAAGGATTACGTATTTTTACGACCTTGGACCCAATTGCACAAACTCAGGTTCAAGATGCATTTAAAGCATCTGTAGAACGTCTGACTCAAAGTAACCCTGCCCGCTTGAAAAACTTGCAAGGTGCGGTACTGATTGCACATCCTGAAAACGGTGAGTTGATTGCAGCCGTTGGCTCAACTCAAGATTTTACTGGCTTTAACCGTGCTTTAGATGCAAAACGTCAAGTCGGTTCTTTATTGAAGCCAGTGATTTATTTAAGTGCAATTGAGTCTGGACGTTATAACTGGGCAAGTAAGATCGAAGATGCTCCTATTAGCATTCCGGTAGATGGCGGTAAAAGTTGGACACCGAAAAACTATAGTGGCGGTGGTCATGGCGTTGTAAGTTTAAGTGAAGCCTTAGCAAACTCTTACAATCTATCTGCAGTTCGTCTAGGTCAAGAATTTGGGTTATCTACATTTACCAACAACTTAAGAAAATTTGGTGTTGAATCACCAATTCCAGCCTACCCATCTATTTTCCTTGGTGCAGTTAATATGTCACCAATGGAAGTACTCGGTATTTATGAAAACTTCGCTACAGGTGGCTTCAAATATCCAACTCGTGCGATTCGTTCTGTGGTAGATGCAAATGGCCGTTTACTTGATCGTTATGGTTTAAACGTACAACAAACCATTGACCCTTCGGTTGGCTATATCATGAACTATGGCCTACAACAGGTCATGTCATCAGGTACGGGCCGCGCAGCGTATAACAGCTTACCTCCTACTTTAAAATTGGCTGGTAAATCAGGTACAACTAACGATACACGTGACTCATGGTTTGCTGGTTATTCGGGGAACCATGTCGCTGTAGTATGGTTAGGTCTAGATGACAACAAAGTAACTGGCTTAACAGGTTCATCTGGTGCATTACCAGTGTGGATTAATGTGATGAAACAATTACGTCAAACACCAGTAAATCTACGTCAGCCAGACACGGTACAGTGGCAATGGATTGACCATGCAACAGGTGATTTATCAGCACAAGCTTGTGCTGGCGCGATGTATATCCCTATGCTGACACATACGGTTCCGCATCGTGCTACGCCATGTGGAGCACCGTATTATCAAGTTGATCCAACATACGCACCACAAAGTGATAACACAGCACCAGCTTCTCAACCGGATAATAGCGATAGCTATATTCGTGAGAGTGAAAGCCAGATGGAACAAGATCTGTCGAATAACACACGAGTGATTTCTAGTGGTAGTTATAACAACTAAGCATTAACAGGAAACAGGATATGTTAAAGAAAGGTGTTTTTTATATTGGTGCTGTACTTATGGTCGGCTGTACAACTTTACCAGATCATTCAGCTCCAAAAGACAAAACACCACCTGTTACTGAAAAAAAGAATGCTGAGACACCATCTGGTGTAAAAATTACACCCTATGATCATCCAAATATTCAACGTAAAAGTTTACAGGTGATTGTTCCTCAGCAGAAAAAGCCCCAACGCTTTAATGATGATGGAAGCCAGTTACCAGCTTTTAAAACTTTAATGCAAAAAACTGAGCAAGCTTACAAAAACCAGCAATGGTCAGATGCAGAGCGCTACGCCCTTCAAGCCCAGCGTTTAGCTCCACAGGCTGCCGAGACTTATTTATTTCTTGCACTGACTGCAAATCATAAACAGCAATATGCTAATGCTGAGTCTCTTGCAAGACGTGGTTTAAGCTTTGCTCAGAGCCAAGCGATGAAAAAACAGCTTTGGCTAACCATTTTAAAAGCGGGTCAACAACGTAATAACCCAAAAACTGTTCAGGAAGCTCAGCAAGCATTAAAAGCGCTCTAGCTTTTAATGCTTTTATGTCTTTTTAAAAATTACGAATACCAGCCAAGCCATACGCACCATATTGCTGTGCTGTGGCTAAATCATCAGGACTCATGCCCCCTAAAGCAAAGACGGGAATCTGGCATTTGTCAATTAAGTCAGCAAAACGATCCCACCCTAATGCGATAGCGTCAGGATGGGTCTCTGTTACTTTGACAGGGCTTACAAAAACAGCATCACAACCAATTTGCTGAGCATGCTGTAAAGAAACCGCATCGTGGCAAGCAGCAATAAAACGTACTCCCACTTCTAAGTCGCCTTTATGCAAACTCATTAATTGAGACTGTTTAAGATGTACTGTTCTTATACGGCTTTTTAAATCAGGTTTTAGTTTGTGCCAAGTATCGACATTCACGATTAATTTTGAAAGCTGATTTGTATCTAAAAGAGCTAATTTTTCTAGATCATCCTCACTAACATTATCTTTTTCACTGCGCCAATACACTAAAATTTCATCATTTTCGGGTAGTGTGAGCGTAGCGCTAATTTTAATAAAATGTGGCCAATACAATCTTTTAATAATATCTTTATTGGCTTTCGGGAAGTTTAAGTTAACTAGCTGATCACGCGTATACCATGTCCAAGGCTGATGAATAAGATTTAATAATTCATCAGGTACATAGCTATGGAACAAATGAAGGTTGACGATAATGTCATCATATTCATGGTGAATATAATCAAACTGATGCCAATCTTTTAAACCAATACCGACTTCTTCATAAATTTCACGGCGGCATGCTTCTTCAGGCGTTTCACCCTGCTCAACCTTTCCTCCTGGAAACTCATGCTTTCCACCTTGATGCTGCTGTTCACCACGCCATCCAACTAATATTTTTCCGCGATGAATTAAGATAGCTATTGCGACATCGACTATCGGTTTAGGCATTTTTCTACTCACTCAAATTTTTCCCAAGTGTAAGCAAATTTTATCAATTTATAAATTCTTTAAAATCTCATTGACAGATCTATTCGATAATGATTATCATTTAAATCGTTCAAGAATATACCACGGAGCACAACAAATGAACGCACCTTTTAGCTTATTTACTCGTAACACTGACTCAGCTCATGCCTTACCAATGCTGCATTCTAACAACCTATTTGCATTAGGTCGTGAAATTCGAATTATGCATGCTGGCGAGGAATACCGACTACGCCTTACTCGCAATAACCGTCTCATTTTAACTAAATAAGAACTACCCTCGCGTTTCAATAATATTCGTGGGAAAACAAAAAATGGATAGCATGGGCAACCATGCTATTTTTGTATTTCATGATTAAAAGGCAATGTCACCTCAACTTTTAAACCACCTTGGTTTGCATGCATAAACTGCAGTTCCCCACCATGGAGTTGAATAATTTTTTTAGTAATTGATAGTCCTAATCCTGAGCCTTGTTGCTGCGTACCTAATACACGAAAAAAACGCTGTCCTAGACGTCTTAAAACTTCATCATCTACACCATTTCCAGTGTCTTCTATAGAAATTTTTAATTGTTGCTGATCATGACTGAGCTCAACATGAATAAAACCCAACATAGGACTATAGCGAATAGCATTATCAAACAGATTTCTAAAAGCAATCAAAAGTAATTCTTCATTTGCAAATATTTTGGTTTCATTTGACAAAATATTTGTCTCAATCATCATTTGTTTGGCTTGTGCATCCATACTTACAGTTTCAATTACTCGAGCTAATAGATGGTTTAAATCAATCACACTCTTAAAAAGTTCTGGTTGTTCTATTTCATTAGGTTCCAAACGAGCAAGGAGCAGTAAATTTTCAAGAATTTTGGTACTTCTTGAAACGTCTTCCTGGATACGTTCAAAGTCTTGATCAAGCTCTGGAATATGCTGATATTTACGTTGTAAAACTTGCAGACGCATTTGTATGGCAGATAATGGTGAACGTAACTCATGTGATGCATCTGCGGTAAATCGCTGTTCAGCAACGAGTGCCCTTTGGAGCCTTGCGAGTAACTGGTTTAATGCATCTATGACGGGTTGAATTTCTGTAATGACATCTGGGTCTTGAATCGGTTCTAAATTTGATGCGGTTTTTTGAGCAATACGTTTAGAGAGTAGGTTGAGAGCCGCCAATTGTTGTTCGGTACGCCAACTTACAATGACCCATTGTAGTAGCCAGAACAAAACCATAAGACCACTATATCCAGCGAGTGCTTTGAGTACTTCTTCAACACGAGTACTCATGGGTTGAAAAACCTCAACTTGCAGCTCTGAATCTTTTTGTTGTGCGGCCAGACTACGCCATAATTGACCATCAAACCAAAAATATGAAAAACCTTTTGATAAATTGCCTTGTTCAAAAAGTTCATGTTGGTAAGTATGAGAATGAGTAAGCAATTGACCAGAATTTAATAATTCATATTGAATATCAAACTCATCACTGAGCTCGTCAAATTGTCTCATAGAATGTTTAGAGAGATCAGAAACCAATAACGTATCTGAAATTTCATCCATGATTTCATCTTGCACTGACATATTGTGATAAATCGAAAATATGGTAAGCAAGCTTAAAGCGAGCAGCCCCACCACGATACTGCTCCACATAGTGGTTTTAACCAGTTGAGACTGCAAAGAGGATCGATTCGTTTTCATTTTAAATCTCCCATACGGTAGCCTAGTCCCCGTATGGTTTTAATACTGCTACTGCCGATTTTTTTTCGAAGTTGATAGATAAAAACCTCTATTGCATTACTTTCAATCTCGTCACCCCATGCATAGAGCGCTTCTTCTAATTGATCCCGAGTAACAATATGTTCAGGATGAACCATGAGCTTACGTAAAATTTGGAACTCTTTCGCTGTTAAATCAATGGAATTTCCGGCCAACGATACAACTTTTGCTTGAGTATCTAGATGTAAATCTCCCCATATTAGAATCGATTGCTGACTTAAAGTTTGATTACGTAATTGAGCACGGATTCGGGCAGATAACTCTTCTAAGCTAAAAGGTTTAATCAAGTAGTCATTTGCGCCTAAATCTAGTCCCTCTACCCGGTCATGAATGCTGTCACGCGCTGTAATAAAAATGACAGGTACATTTTTTTGTTTATAACGGATTGTTGTTAAGACTTTTTCACCTGCCAGTTGAGGTAAACCTCGATCAAGTAAAATACAATCATAGTCATGCTGCTCAATCGCAGTAAGGGCATAATCACCTCTTTCGACCCAATCGACTTGATAGCCATCTAACTCTAACCAAGATTGAATACTTTCCGCTTGAGAGCGATCATCTTCTGCAAGCAAAATTCTCATCTATTTTTCCTGTTATATTCTGTCTTGATCTTGCCAAGCCTTTATTAAAAAAGCAAAGCCGCATCATCAGTGCGGCTATAAATATTATAAGTAAAGTCCAGTGCTTAAAACTGGATTTGTTCTACATCAATTTCTACATGTTTTGAGGGTTTAAAGTCTATATCTACTTCACCAACTAAACCAATATTAGTTGTTGGGGAAATAGGATGACCTTGCCAAAGCTCATCATCTACATTAATAGTGATAGTACCTGTTTTATCTCGGAACTGATATTTCTCATCTCCAATAGATTTCACGACTTGTCCATGTAGTTTTACAGGCGTATCGTCTTTTGCCGTTAATGCTTGCTTAACAGTAGTGACCGTTGCAGATATAGCCGCTGCTTGACTCATAGATATAGGAGCTAGCGCTATACCAGTAAGCGCTGTCATCAAGATCACTTTAAATGCTTTCATAAAATCACCTATTTAATTACATCTTGGAATGACATCAGTAAAACAAGCATAAATGAGGTGAATCTTAAGAAAAGTTTAGTTTAATGGAACAACTCTTAATACCTCTTCTAAAGTGGTAAGCCCTTCAATGACTTTATGTGCTCCCGCAATTCTCAAAGGCTCTACACTTTCTTTTTTGGTTTGGCTTCGTAGTTCATTTAATGTCGCATGGCTGCTAATAAGATGCTTAAGCTCAAGACTAACTGGCATAAACTCATAAATACCAACTCGACCTTTATAGCCCGTATGTCGGCATTGTTCACACCCTACTGCTTGATAAACTTTTTCGGGCATTTCCATAATATAGTCAAATGTTAGGTGCTGCCATTCTTCCTCATTTATATGAGTTTCTTGTTTACAGTGTGGGCAAAGTCGTCGCACTAAACGCTGAGCCAATACCCCTAAAATAGTCGCTGCTGTTAAAAAAGGTTGCACACCCAAATCATGTAAACGGGTCAAACTAGAGGGTGCATCATTGGTATGTAAAGTTGATAAAACCAAATGCCCTGTGAGTGCCGCCTGAATGGCCATATTTGCAGTATCTTGGTCACGAATTTCCCCAATCATAATAATGTCTGGGTCTTGACGCATCAGGGCACGCACACCATCAGCAAAGCCCAGATCAATTGCATTATTGACCTGCATTTGGTTAAAACTAGGCTCTAGCATTTCAATCGGGTCTTCAATGGTACAGACATTGACCTGCTCGGTTGCAAGCTGCTTTAAAGAAGAATATAGCGTTGTGGTTTTACCAGAACCTGTTGGACCAGTAACCAAAATAATGCCGTGACTATTTTGTGTAATACGCTGCCATTGTTGCAACAATGACTGGTCAAAACCCAATTGCTGAAAGGAACGTACCAGTACATCTGGATCAAAAATACGCATAACCATTTTTTCACCAAACGCTGTTGGTAAGGTAGATAAACGGAGTTCGGTTTCTTGCCCTTTCGGTGTGCGTGTTTTTAACCGACCATCTTGCGGTTTACGTTTTTCTGCTACATTTAATCGCCCTAAAATTTTAATTCGGGAAATCACGGCAGTCAGTGTATTTGAGGGCATGTTATAAATGGTATGTAAAACACCATCAATACGGAACCGAACTTTGCCATTGTCTTTACGCGGTTCCATATGAATGTCACTGGCACTTTGTTCAAATGCAAACTGTAAAATCCAGTCAACCAATTTCACAATGTGTTGATCATTGGCATCAGGGTTTTGGCTATCACCAAGCTGTAAAAGTGCTTCTACTCCCTTGTTATCACGGTCATGCGCAGCATCTTTCTGAGCTGAATTTACTGCTCGGCTAACCTGATAATATTCTCGCAAATAACGTTGCAACTGTTCGGGATTAAGCAGTACGCGTTCAATTTTCTTCGGTGCCAGGCTTCTTTCCAAATTGTTTAACCAATCTGTTTTAAAAGGCTGGTCTGTACCAATCACAATTCGGTCCGCATGAACTTCTACAGCTAAAATATGGTTTCGAATTGCAAACTCTTGTGACATGACTTGAGTTAAAGCGCTTACATCTGCTTTTAAAGGATCAATCACAAATAATGGTAATTGCGCCCGATCAGCAAACCATTGGCACAGGCGGTTTAGACTTAAATGTGCTTGTACGTGCTGTTGGTCTTTTAAATTAAAATGTGCAATCCACTGTAATGGATGCCATTTCAATTGATCTTTTTGTCTATTTGTCGTTTGTACCAGTAATTTGTCCCGTTCAGTAATGCGGCCTTCTTGTAATAGTTGTTCCAGACACCAATGTGCGTCTATTTCTACATGTGCATTCATGTGTTATCCCCAATATATTTTTATAATATAGCAGAGATGTTTTAGATTTAGCTGGTCTAGAAATCTTCAAATTTAGCTTTTAAATATCTTTTAACTTCAATTAATTAAACCAATTCTCAACTTAGATTTTTTTTGTGTCATAGATCATATTTATAAAGATATTTATTATGATAGTTTGATTAAAAAAGAGACTAGGCTCAATACAATAAAAAGCATAAACTGGACATGAATATATGATTTAAAAATAACTGACATCTACATATAACAATAAACCTAAGAGGAAGTATTATGAATCTTCCAATGACAATGTCATTACAAACTGCATCATTTGAAGAATTTATCACTATCATTGCTGCTGCATTGGGCTGCGGGTTATTAATTGGTCTGGAGCGCGAAAGAAGTAAGTTAAAACACGAATATAAAACTTTCGCAGGTTTTCGATCATTTGCAATTAGCTCCCTACTCGGAGCAATATGCTTTTTATTCGGTACTGAAATTGGAATTGTAGGTGCTCTACTTATAGGCGCGATCAGTATTGTCTCTCTTAAAAAATCAGCCAAATGACCCCGGTGTCACCACCGAACTTGCCTTTATTATGACTTACTTCATTGGGGCGCTTTGTATTTGGAATATTTCGCTGGCTGCAGGACTCGCCGTGATCATAACGATTATTTTATTGGCAAAACAATCAATGCATGGCATAGCCAGTCAATGGATTACCGAATCAGAATTGCGCGACGGGATTTTTTTACTGGCATTACTTTTAATTGCCTTACCCTTAGTTCCCAATAAACCTTTTTGGGGACCCGTTCTAAACCCTCATGTGATTTTAAAATTACTGACTTTAATTTTATTTGTGCAAGCTCTCGCACATATTGCAAAGCGGCTTTTATCTTCTAAAAATGCTTTATTACTCTCTTCTTTAGCATCAGGTTTTGTTTCAAGTACCGCCACTATCGCGAGTCTGGGTTTGGAAGTACGCTCTGGTCGTGCAAATGCCAAGACAAATGCAGGTGCAGCATTAATGTCATGTGTTTCCACATTGGTACAAACCTTAATTATTGTCGTCGGTATAAGTTTGGCATGGTTCAAACTTATTATATTTCCAACACTCATTGCATTGGCTTTTTTAGCGGTATGGGCTTTCATTATATTACGCAAGGCAGAGCCAAGTACGACTACACCCGAGCTAGATTCCAGAATGTTTAGCTTAAAAGAAGCAATTATTATTGCAGGGACACTTACCCTCATTCAGGCAGGCGTTTATGGTCTAAGTCTATATTTGGGAGATGCAGGCTTAATCGCAGGGACCTTACTCGCATCTTTGTTTGAAATACATGCAGCTATTGCAGCAGTAATTGTACAAGGAGAACCGAATAACGCTCATACCTCACTACTCATTGCTTTCATGAGCGGCTTCGCTGTCCATGCGATTGCTAAAAGCATTAACTCGGCTATTTCTGGTGGAATGCGTTATGCCCTTGCTTTTATTCCTGCCCAAATTTTGCATATGACAATATTTATTAGCTTGCTATGGATGAACCTACATTGGTTCTAAAACGGCTTTATTAGATAAGCGATTCCTCTTTCGCTATATCAACAACTGTAATGACATTACCATTCACTTTAAAATGAATATCAAAATTCGAAAATTTCATTTTATAGACTCGTTCAGGGTCTTCTTGATAGGCAGGTCTAGGGTCTAACGTCAATACTTGTTCTAATTCATCAAGATATTGCGTATTAATTTTTTTATTCTTTAAAAGATATTGCTGGGTAGTGAGTGCAGTTTCCGACCATATGACTGACTTTCGTTCGGGTTCAGCCTGCGCATAACCACTTTGAGCATCAACAATGGCATCTGAATATTGAATATAAGGTTTAATATCTAAAATTGGCGTGCCATTTAATAAATCACTGCCTGTAACGTACACTCTTAATGACTTACCGACTTTTTCAATCTTTTTTAAACGTACTACAGATAAACCCACAGGCGCTGGACGATACATACTGCGTGTTGCAAACACACCAATTTTTTCATTGCCCCCTAAACGTGGCGGACGAACCTGAGGCCGAAACTTAGTTGCAGTCTCCTGATTTTTATTGTCATGAAACTGCCAAATGAGCCAAAGATGACTAAATTGCTCAATTCCCTCAAAAGCCAACAAGTCGTTATAAGGTTCTACCATCTCGATATAAGATTCGATATTAACCAAATTAGGCTGACGTGGAATACCAAATTTTTCTCGAAAAGGTGAGCACATGTGCCCGACTATTGGGAGGGTGACAGAATTCATCATCACTTTTTCTTATAAACACAATTAAATATATTCAGTTTATCGGGAATGAAATTAGATTAGAATAGCAATCTGTTTTCTTTTAATCGTGATCGAGACCTTTAATGGCTGCTTTTAACGTTGAACGCATTACTCATGTGCACCACTGGAATGACACCCTTTTCAGTTTTAAAACTACACGCGACACTAGCTTACGTTTTAAAAATGGTCAGTTCGTGATGATCGGACTTGAAGTGAATGGCAAACCGTTAATGCGTGCATATTCGATTGCAAGTGCAAACTACGAAGAAGAGTTAGAGTTCTTCTCGATTAAAGTACCAGATGGTCCTTTAACTTCAATTTTGCAAAAAGTACAAGTTGGTGACGAAATTTTAGTTTCTAAAAAACCAACAGGTACTTTAGTTCATGATGATCTTTTACCAGGTAAAAACTTGTACCTTTTATCTTCTGGTACTGGTCTTGCTCCATTCTTGTCAATTATTCGTGACCCAGAAACTTACGAACGCTTTGAAAAAGTAATTGTTGTTCATGGTACACGCTATATTTCTGAATTAGCTTATCAAGACTTAATCTTGAACGAATTACCAAACCATGAATTCTTTGAAGAGTTAGGTATTAAAGACAAACTTGTTTATTACCCTACTGTTACTCGTGAACCTTTCCACACACAAGGCCGTGTAACAACTGCAATTGAAACAGGCGCTTTATTTGAAAAAATCGGTTTACCACGTTTCAACCGTGAAACTGACCGTGCAATGCTTTGCGGTAGCCCTGCATTCTTAAAAGACGTTGCTGCATTACTTGACCAACATGGTTTAGTTGAATCACCTCGCATGGGTGAAATGGGCGACTATGTGATCGAACGTGCGTTCGTAGAAAAATAAGATTTTTCTAAATAAAAAACCGAGGTAAAGTCCTCGGTTTTTTTATAGCTCTTTTTATAAGGTGATGCTGCCATCAATACAGGTAACAGCTGTTCCACCCACTAAAATTTTATCTTGATGCAATTCAAGCTTAAGTTGTCCATTGCGCCCTAAAGCGCGACCTTGTGAAGAAAGCACAAGGTCATTTTGTGCTGGCAAAATACCATAGTAACGAATAAAAGACGCTACACTCCCATTACCACTACCACAAACTGGATCTTCGTTTACACCACATGAAGTTGCAAATGAACGGACCTCTATATGCTTTTCTACATCATCATTTTCATAAAAACCGAAAACTGTCGCACCCGTAACTTTCATTTCTAAATCATGTTCTTTTAGAGCAGCAAAGTCGGGTTGGCTATCTAAAACAGCCTTAGCATTTACAGCTTGTAATACAACCCAACGCGCACCTACATCTATCAATGCTGCATTCCATTGTGTATTAATTTTACATTTTAAAATTTCTGCCAATTTTTCAGTATGCATTGCATCGAGTGGAGTAATTTTAGGCTTAGGGAGTTCAAATGAAATATGCTTTGAATCACTTACAGTCAAAGTCACCAAACCTGCACCGCATTGCTGTACTAACTTACCTTCTTTAGCAGTCACTATACCCGCTTCAAGCAAAGCATAGGCGGTACCAATTGTGGGATGTCCTGCAAATGGCAACTCACTTTGTGGAGTAAAAATTCGAACCTGATAGTCAGCTTGTGAATCAGTGGCTGGAAATACAAATGTGGTTTCAGAAAGATTGGTCCAGTTCGCAATGGCTTGCATCTGCTCAGACGTTAAAGTACTGGCATCCATAATGACCGCAACAGGGTTTCCTTTAAATGCTTGTGAAGTAAAAACATCAACTTGTTTAAATGCAACAACAGACATAGACCACTCCTACTGATTTTATAATTAAAAAAATATGGCTTTAAATCCTCACCACTTTTTGATCTTACTAATTTATTTTTGATGGTCACAGTATCAGTTAATATGAAAAATAATAGACACAGTTCTTAAAAATAAATCCTGCTTAAAAGGATCAATCTAAGCGAATAACAATATTTGAGATAAATACCAGATCACTATAAAGTGTATCCATTACTTTTACTTTTTAATAAATTGACATGTACAAATATAAAAAAGTGAGTGATGACCTCACCCTTCAAATCCAGAATGGTAGGCAGCCTGTAGGTTCTAGGCTGCCTTCAATTCGTGACTGTGCGCAACATTATCAGGTCAGTATTAACACCGTAAAAGAAGCTTATCGTCAGCTTGAAGACCAAGGTTTAATTTCAGTTCGCCCACAGTCTGGCTACTATGTTTGTCATGCTCCTTCAAACTTACTAGAACTCGAAGAGCGTTATGTCAGTGAAGAAAAAGTATCTCTTTCAGGAATTAGCTGTTTTCTCGCACAAATTGTTAAAAAACAGATGGAGCCTGACTATGCCAATTTAGCTCTAGCTTGCCCTACTGGAGAAAACTTCTATCCAATAGAAAGATTAAAACGTTTAACTGCTCAAGTTTTACGGACACAGGCAGACATTTTTAAAAACTATACTTTGCCGCCTGGTTCGTTACGATTACGTACTCAAATTGCTAGGCGAAGCTTACAGCTTGGCATGTTTCTGTCCGCAGATGACATTGTGCTGACTCATGGCACTATGGAGGCTTTAAGTCTCGCAATTATGGCAACCACCCAAGCAGGTGACAGCATAGCGCTTGAGATTCCTACTTTTCATAACCTGTACCCGCTTCTTCATAATTTAGGGCGAAAAATCGTAGAAGTGCCGACTTCGCCTCATACAGGGATGTGTCTAGATGCACTTGAAGAACTCTTAAAATCTAAAAGTGTACAAGCCATATTAACTATTCCGACAGGACATAATCCTCTTGGTTTTAGCATGCCTGAAAGCAACCGCCGGCGTTTAGCAGAGCTCGCTAATCAGTTCCAAATTCCGGTTATTGAAGATGCAATGTATGCTGAACTACAACTCACCGAGCCTCTCCTACCCAACATTAAGGCATTTGACCAAAATGGATGGGTCTTGGTCTGTGGTAGCTATACCAAAACTGTGGCACCTGACTATCGAATTGGTTGGCTAGAAGCTGGACGCTTTCGTAATATTGTGCAGCAAATTAAATTAACAACAACCGTTGCCGAACCAACTTTACTCACCGAAACTTTAGGACTTTTTTTAGAAAATGGTGGTTACGATCTGCATTTACGTCAGCTCAAAAAGCGCTATCAACAACAAATCGATACCATCAACTCTTATATTTGTCGCTATTTTCCACTCGGTACTCGAGTTAGTCGTCCACAAGCTGGATTTATTTTATGGTTAGAGCTACCCGAATCTATTGATACATTAGAACTGTTTCATCAAGCAATGGATGAAAAGATCTTATGTATGCCAGGAATTTTATGTTCGGCTGATAAACGTTTTAGTCATTGTTTACGTATAGCAGCCTGTTTCGAATTAAATCCGAAAATGTTAAATGCTTTGATGCGCTTAGGAGAGTTAGCAAAAAATATGCTACCCGCGCAAAATGATATAACTCAAATTCCTACTAATTCAGTAGGTTGAATCAAAAATGCGGAGTTAATAAAATAAAACCATATATTTTTTATGCCTTTTATTTTATGAAAACCGAACTTCTCTCTCCCGCAGGTTCTCTTAAAAACATGCGCTATGCATTTGCTTATGGTGCAGATGCAGTATACGCAGGCCAACCTCGTTACAGCTTACGTGTACGTAATAATGCTTTTGACCATGACAACTTAAAAATTGGTATTGATGAAGCCCACGCTTTGGGTAAGAAGTTTTATGTTGTGGTAAATATTCAGCCACATAACAGCAAATTAAAAAACTTTATACGCGATCTTGAGCCAATTGTGGCTATGCAGCCAGATGCTCTGATTGAACCGTACCGGGTTTGTCGGAGACTTTTTTATTTAAG
>NZ_JEYB01000028.1:0-45684 GCF_000582255.1 Acinetobacter sp. 1566109
ACTTTACATAGATTTTAAATTTTCTTTATTAATTTCTCCGTTATTTAAAGTTTCAATTGCAGGATGATGAGATACAGGATGCTGCGCAATCTTCGCTCTTAATTGAGTTAAAAAGTTAAGATTTTTATCCCAAAGTTCAGCTGAAATGCTTTGTTTCATCCCTGCGAGTGCCTTTTTCCTAGGATTATTAAAGTTCTCAAATTTTTTAGGCATAATACACTCTCGTTAAACTTATTAAAGTTTTTTGGTTTTCCATATTTTATTTTAAAAACAAAGAGTTATACCAAAAATAAAACTCCTTTTATCAAAAATCCATATTAGAATTAAAATCATACGAAATCAAATAGAATATTTAAAAAAAGTTAAAAATAATGCCTATTATTTTTATAATATTAACTTGAATCAAATTATGTTTTTGATTATGATCAAATTGATTAAAAATTTAAAATCTATGTAAAGTAATAATTAGTTTTAACTAAATGGAATAGTAATGTCAAAAAAAGAAGATATTATAAATACTGCTTTGGATCTTTTTAACCAAATTGGTTATAACGCTACAGGCGTAGATAAAATTATTGCTGAATCGAATGTAGCCAAGATGACTTTCTATAAATACTTTCCCTCTAAAGAAAGTTTAATTATGGAGTGTCTGCATCATCGAAATATTAATATACAAAATTCAATTTATGAAAAATTAAATTTACATCCAGATGCTGAGCCGCTTGAAAGAATACATCTTATTTTTAACTGGTATATTGACTGGATTAATAGCGAAAACTTTAACGGTTGCTTGTTTAAGAAGGCATTTATTGAAGTATCTAAACAATACACTTCAATTCGTGAACCATTTCAAGAATATACAAATTGGCTTATCAATTTACTCAATAGTTTATTAGTAGAGTTAGATATTAAAGACCCTACTCCACTTACTCATATCATCATCTCGATTATTGATGGGATTATTATTGATGGAACCATTGATAAAGAATTGATTGATCCTGTAAAAAAATGGAGATATATCGAGTATTTAATTAAAACCGAGAATTCATAGTATTTTTAATATATAAAAAATTACTTTAAATTGATTTATTATATATTTTCCTATTACGGATTTAAAATATAATATTAATAAATATAAATTTTATTAAATATTTCAATTTAAAAATTAAAATAAATAAAGTTTAACATGTTGATAATTTTCTACCCTTTTAGGCCAACTCATATTAGAATTCCGCAACCTTATTGTCTCCCACGTCTCTATGAAAAAGTTTTTAGGCAATTCTATCTTCAAAGCAGTTGGTTGGACCTATGATGTAGATCCTACAATTCTTGAAAAAAAACAAGTAATTATTGGGTTCGAGCACACTTCTAACCTTGATGCGATCTTATCAATCGCTCTGTTTCAAATCTTAGATTTAAAAATTCATACGCTAATTAAAAAAGAGCTTTTTAAAGGCCCAATGAAGCCCATACTTGAAAATCTAGGCGGCATTCCTGTAGACCGTAAAGCAAGTAAAGATATTGTTTCTCAAATGGTCGAAAAATTTCAAAGTAATGATACCTTCAATCTAGTCATTGCCCCTGAAGCAACTCGTGCAAAAGATGGATCTGAGCGCAAACCTATTCGTACAGGTTTCTGGCATATTGCAAAAGCTGCGAATGTTCCAATTGTACTGATGTATGCAAATGCAAGAACAAAGAAAGGTGGCATTTTAGGTAAAATTTACCCTTCAGATTTGCAAAAAGATCTTGAAACAATTAAAGAACTTTATGCGCAATATGATATTGATGTGAAGATTAACTAATTTGTTCTGTAAGCGCTTTTAAGACTAATTTTTTACTTAAATTTAGGCCTTCTAAGCGTTGCTAATTGGTTAACAAAACATAGGACAACAGTTTTCAAGAAAACCATGCCTATGATAATATTCTGTCACTTTTGCATTTTTTAATTTTTGGAGTTCACTTCCATGGCGGGTCATTCTAAATGGGCCAATATTAAGCATCGTAAAGCTAAACAAGATGCAAGTCGCGGTAAAGTTTTTACTAAATATATTCGTGAAATTGTGACTGCTGCCAGACTTGGTGGTGGAGATGCTGCTAGCAACCCTCGCCTTCGTGCTGTTGTCGAAAAAGCACTTTCAGTCAACATGACACGTGACACCATTAACCGTGCAATCCAACGCGGTGTGGGTGGTGAAGACAATGACGATTTAAAAGAAGTAACTTACGAAGGTTATGGCGTTGGTGGAGTTGCTGTCCTTATTGAAACAATGACAGATAACCTCAACCGTACAGTTCCAGATGTACGTCACTGTTTCAGTAAAACAAATGGTAACTTAGGAACTGCGGGTTCTGTATCTTATCTATTTACTAAACGTGGTGAAATTACTTTTGAAGATGTTTCTTTAGAAGACAAAATCATGGAAGTAGCTTTAGAAGCAGGTGCAGAAGATATTGAAGTTTCAGAAGATGAAATTTTAGTAATTACTTCACCAGAGACTTTTGGTGAAGTTCAAGATGCTCTTGCTGCCGCAGGTTTAAAATCTGATAATGCAGAAGTTGTGATGAGTCCATCAACAAAAGCTGAAATTACAGATATTGACCAAGCAAAACAAATTCTTAAAATGATTGATATGTTTGAAGATCTTGATGATGTACAAAACGTTTATACAAACGTTGAATTCTCGGAAGAAGTTTTAGCTCAATTAGATGCTTAAACCAAACATTGAAATTAAAAACGCACCAATTGGTGCGTTTTTTTATAATTTATTTAATAAGTTATAACAGTTAAATACATTGTACTCTTTGATGACAAAGCTCGAATGTAGAGCGACTACATTGTCAATTTTACCAATACGTCTTAATAAAATTTCGCTATAGTCATCCATATTGCGCGCCACTAATTCAAGAATGAAGTCAGCACTTTGACCCGTAACTAAAAATGCATTTGTAACTTCAGGAATGGCTTCAATTTCAGAAAGAAATTTATCGAAGGTTTCACTATCATGTTTACTCAAAGAGACTTGTAGCAAAATATGCAAAGTAAACCCTAGTTTGCTAAAGTTAATTTCTCTTTTAAGCTGCCCCATGATATTAGCTTCAATCAAATGCTTAATACGGCGATGGACAGAGCTAACTGAAAGATTAATCCGTTCTGAGAGCTCATTCAAATTCAGGTCTTCATGAGACAAAATTTCCAGAATTTGTTTATCAAAACGGTCAAGCTCCATCCTTTTCTCCAAATAGCATTTTATATAACTTAACAGTATATCCTAAAGCCAAGCTCACTTTAAAAATCAAACCCGATTAAAAATAGGAATAAGCTTTACTTTAATATCTTGAATCAAGTCTGTGCCTGTTAACTGTGCAGTAGCATGGCATTTATAGCGCATTTGAAATCGCTATAGCGTTATATTTTTTCAATGTTTCACTTAGCACATCAGCAAAAGTATATCTTATTTCAAAAATCTCAAGCTTTATTTAATAAAATCAATAGTTTTAAAATTTTTTAAAAAGTTGGCACTGTTTTTGTTATGCACATACGGGAAAACTTTATCCGATGTGGGGAATGCTTGTGAAAAATATCAAAACTTTAGTTCTAGCAATGACTACTATTAGCCTAACAGGTGTAGTTATGCCAGCCCATGCAGCTACTGACGCAGAAGTAGATGCTTTACGCAAAGAGGTTGGTGAGTTAAAACAACTTGTGCAGCAATTATCAAATCAGCAAAAAACAGCACCAGCAGTAAATACTCCAACAGTTTCACAAACGACAACCGTAGCTAGCTCACCAGCTCCTCAGAGCAAACCAGGTTGGATGCAAATGCCTGATGGACAAACTCAAGTTAAGCTTTATGGAAATGTACGAGTAGATGCCACTTATGACTTTAAAGGTTCAAATGGAAGTATTTCAAATGCAGCCAACTATCCTTTAAACAAAGATGATCCAAGACAGGACTCGCTAAATGTATCTGCAGCCACCACACGTATTGGTTTAGATATCACCCGACCTACGCAATATGGCGATTTAACCGGAAAAATTGAAGCCGACTTTATGGGCGGTAATGGTGACAATGGTAGTGGAACTTTCCGTGTACGCCATGCCTATATGTCTTTAGGTAAATGGTTAGCAGGTCAAACCACTTCACCCTTTGTAAATACGGACACATCCCCAGAAACATTAGACTTTACTGGTGCAGTTGGTACAGGAACAACGCGTACAGTACAAGTTCGTTATACACAGCCTATTGATGCACAACAAAAAATATTATTTGCTTTAGAAGGTGGTGATGTTGAAAAAGTAGGAAATGTGGCGGGGGGAAGCCGCTTCCCTGCTCTAACCACTCGATATGATTTTAAAACTGCTGATAATAAAGGCTTATTACAACTTCATGGACTTGCTCATGAAAACCGAGTAGCACCTAAGGATAGTTCATCTGAAGAAAAATTTGGTTGGGGTGTCGGCATAGGTGGAAAATATGATATTACCCCTCAAGATAGTGTAGTTGCCAACTATTATCATGTTAAAGGTGATGGACGATATTTGTCTTATAGCAACTCTGCCTATGCATATGACACGGCGGCTCAAGATATCCAATTAGGTGAATTTGATAGCGCAGTGATCGGCTATCAACGTAAATGGAATCCAATATTACGCTCTACTTTCGCAATTGGCGGAGTTCAATATAAAGATGACAACACATACGCAAATAGTAATTTGACTAATACCAGTTATAACAAGGAAATTTATAATGCACTGGTAAACCTAATCTGGAACCCTGTCAAGAATATTGACTTAGGTGCAGAATATACCTATGGCCAGCGCAAAACATTTGCAGATGATAAAGGCGATTACTCACGCATAAATTTATTAGCAAAATATAATTTCTAAAAACTTAGAAATAAAAAAGAGCCTTTATAGGCTCTTTTTTATTATTGTATTTAATGCATTGCCTGAATTTTCTGCAAGAAAAGTTTAGCGCGCTCATGACGAGCTTCTAAATTATCAAAAAATTCATTGGTTGGACAATCTTCAAGAATTTTACCTTCATCCATGAAAATTAAACGGTTAGATACGCGTTTAGCAAAGCCCATTTCATGGGTAACACACATCATGGTCATACCTTCATGAGCAAGTTGCACCATAACTTCAAGCACTTCACCTACCATTTCAGGGTCGAGTGCGGAAGTAGGTTCATCAAACAACATACAGACTGGGTCCATCGATAATCCGCGAGCAATTGCAACACGTTGCTGCTGGCCACCAGAGAGTTGTCCTGGAAATTTATCTTTATGAGCAAGTAACCCAACTCGTTCTAAATACTTAAGCCCCTTTTCACGCGCTTCGGCAACTGAACGTTTTAACACCTTCACTTGAGCAATGGTTAAATTTTCCAAAACAGTCATGTGCGGAAAAAGCTCAAAGTGCTGGAACACCATTCCTACACGAGAACGGAACTTTGCAAGATCAGTTTTCGGATCTTTTAAGGAAACCCCATCAACAATAATGTCACCTTGCTGAAATGGTTCTAAAGCATTTACAGTTTTAATGAGCGTTGATTTTCCTGAACCAGATGGCCCACAAACAACAACGACATCACCTTTTTCAATACTCGTCGTGCAATCTGTTAAAACCTGAAAATCACCATACCATTTAGAGATATGTTGGATGTCTATCATTGGCATTTAAAATCTCCAATTAGCGAATGATGGCAATTTTTTTCTGTAAACGTTTGACTAATTGCGATAGCACAAACGAGCTACAGAAATACACCACAGCGACGATTAAGTAGAATGTTGCTTTCGTTTCAGGGCCATATGTATTAGCCAATGTATCTGCACGACCCAAGAAGTCCGGAGCACTAATAACATAAACTAATGACACGTCCTGAAACAGAATAATAGTTTGAGTGAGTAATACTGGGAGCATATTACGGAAGGCCTGCGGTAACACTACATAACGCATAGATTGCCCATAGGTAAACCCTAAAGCGTAGCCTGCATTGACCTGACCTTTTGAAATAGACTGAATACCGGAACGTACAATTTCCGAGAAAAATGCAGCTTCAAAAATAGCAAAGGTTACAACACTCGAAAATAACGGCCCCCAATAAGTATCTGATTGAAACTCAAATATTTTTGGTAACAAAAAATAGAAAATAAAGATGACCTGAATTAATGGAATACCACGAAATAGATCTACATAGAACTTGGCAAAGTTACTTGCAATAGTGCTGTTAGATAAACGCATCATTGCTAATGGAGTTCCAATCAAAATCCCACCCATCATCGCAAGTACCGTTACCGTAAGCGTGAAGATAAAACCTTCTTTTAATGCAGCAATAACATCAGGATTATGTAATAGAGAAAAATCCATAATTATTTTCCTCCCGAACCTAAACCTGGTACAGCCATACGTTTTTCAATCCATGCCATCACAAATTTAATTGTGTAGGTAATGATTAAATAAACCGGCGTAGACAGAATAAGAATGATAATGTCCTGAGAAGTTTCTTCTCGCATGGTTTTGGTATAAGCGAAGAAGTTCAAAACACTTAATGCATATAGAACTGCCGAGTTCTTGAAGACGTTCATTGCTTCTGAAGTAATGGTTGGCCATACCGTACGGTATGCAACTGGTAAAATCACATAACGATAACTTTGCGCTGTTGTAAAACCCATTGCCGAAGCTGCAAATTTTTGTCCACGAGAAACCGTGTTAATTCCCGCTCTTACATGCTCAGAAACACGTGCTGCGGTATATAGACCCAAAGCAAAAACACCAATAACAGCAGGATGATGATTTAAAATATTTTTCCACCAGCCACCTGCTACGACGTCCCCACTTCCGGCACTTAAACTATCTGGTAAGAATTCTGGGAACACAAAAGCCCAGAAGAATAACTGTACAATTAAAGGAATATTACGGAATATTTCGACATAACAGTTGCCGATAAAAGCAAGCGGTTTATTGGGTAAAGTACGAATTACCCCGAGGAGAGAACCTAATAAAAATGCGATAAGAAAGGCTACAACGGCAGTCCATACCATAGTAAAGACACCAGAACCTAACATTTGTAACCATGTGGGCGCCTCAGAATAAGCATTGTAGCTAGAGCTACCAATGACTTTACAAACTGATTCTGCCCATGCGGCTTTATCGACACCATATTCATTAGACTCCGCACAGAATATAGTCCAGTTTAGCGAGCCGACTGACATGTTTGCCCCTTAAATGAATATCTTAGAAAATAGACCACTTGTGCAAATGAAGTTTTACACTTGCACAAGTAAATTTAGGACAAAAGGATCTGGTTAGATTCCTGCATCTGTTGGGTGAGCTTTAAGTTTTTTGTAAGATGAACTTGGTTGCATGTTCAAATTAGTATTTTTTGGTGGGATTGGCGATAAGAACCATTTCTTATATAAAGCGTCCATTTGACCAGTTTTCCATAAATTATTTACGGTACGGTCGGCAATTGCTTTAAATTTTGGATCATCTTTTGCAATCATGATGCCATAAGGTTCTGATGAAAGTACTGGCCCTACAATTGCGAACGCTTTTGGTGTAGATGACTTAGCAATTAGTCCAGCTAAGATATTGTCATCCATAACAAATGCCGCGGCACGACCAGATGCCATCATGGCAAACGAGTCAGAATGGTCTTTACCATAAATGTTTTGTACATTAAGTGACTGACCTTTTTCATTCATTTTAATGTACTTGTCTGATGTTGTACCTTGAGTCGTAACGACCGCTTTACCATTTAAATCAGCTAGACTCTTAATACCAGAGTTGGCTTTAACAGCCATACGAACTTCTGTTGCATAGTAGTTTGTTGAAAAACCAACTTGCTGCTGACGTTGTTTAGAGTTTGTGGTGGTACCACATTCCATATCAATATTGCCGGCTAAAAGCTCAGGAATACGTGTTGATGAAGTTACAGCCTTGTATTCAACTTTTAAACCAGGCATTTTCAATTCTTTTTTAATATCATTTGCGAACTGGTTACAAATGTCGACTGCATAACCTACCGGTTTACCTCCAACAACGTATGAAATCGGGTCGGATGATTCTCGGTGACCAATAACGATTTTTCCAGTACTTTTAATTTTAGCTAATGTATCTGCTGCCTGAATTTGAGAAGTAGCACCAACCGTACAAAGCATAATTGTTGAAACAATGAGAGAGGTTGCAGAACGTTTCATAAGAACTCCTTGATGATCATTCTCTCTATTTGTCTAAAGAATCATTCTTATAGAGAAATAGAGCGATTTATTATTAAATTGCAATTATCGAGCCAACTTTTCCAAGCAGGACTCCATCCATTTGCTTCACTTATTATTCATCTGTTTCGCAGAATTAATACCTTTAAAACTGCTCACATGTTTCTACTTTAATCTATGTTTTAATCTTCTGTCTATTATTAAGCTCATCTATTTACACTTAAATGTGGCAAATATTGATTACAATGTAAACATATGCACAATAAAGTCGCTTAAATTTTTCTAAAAACTGTTTTTAGAAAAAGATTAATTTTTAATAAAAAGAAAAAGCAAACTTATTAAATAGTTAGAACAACGTGGATTAATTTTCTCAAAAAGAAGATAAATCATCAAAATAATATTTATAAATGTTTTAATAAAATCCATTTATAAAATTGATAGTAATATTTTTTACAATTAAAATGCTTTTAGAAATATGAAAAAAAGCCCGATTTATTTCGAGCCTTTTTATAAAACCTATAAATTAAATGCCTCTCCAATCAACGCGGGCATTTCTTTCAGTTTGATAGATTCTTAAAACATATTGTCCAAGTGGCAAATCAAGTAAACTTTTTTGATAATTGCTCCACTCTGGAGACACCTCTTCATCCTCTTCGGGTTCCCATGGCGTACCTTTTATTTCTAATAAAGGTGCAAGCATAGAACATACTGAAATATCAGCGAGGCTTAATCGGTCTCCCACCATATAACGTCCTTGATTTTCAATAAGATACTGATTCAATTCATTGATGAGTTCATCCATACGCTCTTTTGACTGGCTCACCACTTCCCCTTCAAGCTTATAGTTCTTTTTTACTAAAGTTTTGAGGAAAGGTTTTGATATTTTTTCAAACTGACGCAAGTAACCTTGTTCGCCCATCATAATCTCTAGAGCATGGTCGCCATGGGCTAAAGTATGCGCTAGTGCCCAACGACGTACATGCACACCCAGTTCATCTGCCAAACTATCAATCTTAAGTGTTTGCTGCCTAAGTTGCTCATCACGGCGTAAAAGCGCATGTTCTGGATAAGTATCATCCAGATAAAGCGCAATTTTAGTTGATTCAGCAATCCAGCGATGGTCATCTTTCAAAATTGGCAATAAGTTTTGCCCTGTTTTGAGTTGTGCAAAAGCACGATGAAAGCCAGGAATCAAATTATGTGCAACGTAATCAAGTTCTTTATGGTCTAACAACCAGCGAGCTTTTTCACAATAATGAGATAAAGGAAACTGATACAAAACCCGCATAAAATCTCCACGTTTATTTTTATTTGACTATTCGTACAAAAATCGTCTTCGGTAAGTAGATACTTTAGAAGCTATTTTTAATGAAAACAATGGATATTGTGCTCATTTTTCACTGACAGTTAGGTCTATATTTTTTATATCTTTTTTTACCGTACTTATAGGTCTTTTTCATATTAAAAAGGCTTTAGTAATTCATTTTGCAAATAAAAATCATAATTCTTTGATTTTTAATATGTTTCTATATCTCTATTTATCTATTAAAAATCAAAAAAAGTGCTTTGCATTTTTATTCATAAGCTGAGCATAAGTCCTCGTTTAGTGGAAAAATATTTCTTTTGTAAGGTAATGACAGCAATACAAGGTGTCATTATGTCTAATTCTCTATCTAAAACGACGGCATACGTCCAAGTCATTCAAAATGATCAACAAGCGATTAATGCTGCTTATCAAGTGGCTGATTTTGCTTTAGAGGGTCGTAATACACGTGATCAACAACGCCAACTTCCTTATGAGCAAATTGAAAGTTTTAGCCAAAAAGGTTTAGGTGGAATTCGCATTGCAAAAAAATATGGCGGTGCATTTGTTTCCAATAAAACACTGGCACAAGTTTTCCGTATTTTAAGTAAAGGCGATGCCAATGTTGGTCAAATTCCACAAAATCAGATTAGCCTGTTGAACCTGATTGAAATCATGGGTACAGAACAACAAAAACAATTTATCTTTTCAGAAATATTAGCTGGCAAACGTCTTGCCAACGGTGGTCCAGAGCGTAATACACATGACTCAAAAACACTAAAAACTACCCTTACCATTGAAAATGGAAAATATATTTTAAAC
This sequence comes from Acinetobacter sp. 1566109, assembly GCF_000582255.1. Classification (NCBI taxonomy): domain Bacteria; kingdom Pseudomonadati; phylum Pseudomonadota; class Gammaproteobacteria; order Moraxellales; family Moraxellaceae; genus Acinetobacter; species Acinetobacter sp. 1566109. The sequence goes on from NZ_JEYB01000028.1 coordinate 10,352, forward strand.
GGTGAAAAGTTTTATTCGACAGGAACAAGCTTTGCGCATTGGCTCGCAATTAAAGCGGTTCATCCTGAAGGTCATGTTGTTTTAGTGATTGTTAACCGAGATGCTCAAGGCATTGAAGTCATTAATGACTGGAATGGGTTTGGTCAGCGTACTACAGCGAGTGGTACGGTTAAATTAAATCAAGTTGAAGTTAATCCTGATCTTATTTTTGATGAGCGATTATTAACACAAGTTCCTACCTATCGCGGTGCGTATTCGCAGTTATTACAAGTGGCAATTGATGTCGGTATTGCAGAAGCCGCGTTTGAAGATACTTTATCGACCATACACAAAGCGCGCCCAATTATTGATGCAAATGTTGAAAAAGCCAGCTTTGAACATTACACACTGCAAGAAGTGGGTAAGTTAAATATTTTACTCGATGCTGCAATTTTACTGCTTGATGAAGCTGCTGAATATTTAGATGAACTTGACCAACTTGAAAATGTGACTGATGAACAAGTAGCTAAAGCTTCAATTTTGGTTGCTGAAGCAAAAGTCTACGCCAATGATGCGGCTCTACAAATCTCTGAAAAACTACTAGAGCTAGGTGGTAGCCGTTCAAGCTTAAGCCAACACAATTTAGATCAACATTGGCGAAATGCCCGTGTACATACCTTACACGACCCTGTTCGCTGGAAATTACATGCCATTGGCAATTATTACCTTAATGGTCATTTCCCTGCCCGCCATGCCTGGATTTAAGGAGCAATTGTCATGACTTCATATCAATCAGTTCAAACCAAACAAACATCGGCATCTGGTCAAGCACATATTATTCAAAATGATGCTGAAGCTTTAGAAGTCGCCAAACAATTTGCCGAACAATTTAAAAAAACCGCAGTTGAGCGAGACGCTAAACGAATTTTACCGTATACCGAAATTGATGCATTGAGCCAGTCTGGACTTTGGGCAATTACAGTACCCAAGCAATATGGAGGTGCGGAAGTTTCAAGCCATACCGTTGCCAAAGTAATTGCGCTTTTAAGTGGTGCCGATGGTTCAATCGGGCAAATTCCACAAAACCACTTCTATGCATTAGAGGTATTACGTAATACGGGCACAGAAGCTCAGAAACAACGTTTATATGGCGAAGTGCTAAATGGCACTCGCTTTGGTAATGCACTTGCTGAGTTTAAAACCAAAACTTCAACCCATAAACAAACCAATATTCGTCCCCATGAAAATGGCTACCTGATTCAAGGAGAAAAGTTTTACTGCACAGGAAGTTTATTTGCTCACCGTATTCCAACCTTAGTTTTAGATGATGCAGGCCGAGAATATCTAGCGTTTGTAAAAAGTGGTTCACAAGGATTAAAACTTGTAGATGACTGGTCTGGCTTTGGACAGAAAACCACAGGCAGCGGAACGGTTAAATTTGATCAGGTTTTTGTCGATGCAGATGATGTCATTCCTTTTGATACTGCATTTTTACAACCAACCTTAGTGGGCCCTTTTGCTCAAATTATGCATGCATCAATTGAGGTAGGCATTGCACGTGGAGCCTTTGAAGAAAGCTTGCAAAGAGTGCATCAAGCCCGCCCATGGATTGATTCAAATGTAGAAACTGCAAACCAAGATCCTTTAACAATTTATGAATTAGGACGCATTGCGGTAGATGTACGAGCTAGTGAAGTGTTATTAAAACAAGCAGCTCAATCAATTGATGCCGCAAAAATTGAAACCACACCTGAAAGCATTGCTAAAGCATCCATCGATGTTGCCAAAGTACGTGCTCATAGTACCGATATCGCACTCAAAGCATCGTCTAAGCTGATTGAACTTGCAGGAAGCCGTGGTAGTCAGTCGCAAGATGGTCTAGATCGCTTTTGGCGAAATGCACGCGTACATACCTTACATGATGCTGCACGATGGAAATATTACTTTATTGGGAACTATGTTCTTAACGGTGTTCTACCACCTCGTCGGGGGACATTGTAATGGCAGACTTTAAAGCAAAAGAAATTCTACTAAATGCCTTTGACATGAACTGTGTGGGTCATATCAATCATGGCTTATGGACACATCCACGTGATGAATCATATCGTTTTAACGAATTGAGCTACTGGACAGAACAAGCCAAAACCTTAGAAAGTGGTTTATTTGACGGTTTGTTTATTGCGGACATTACAGGTGTGTATGACGTCTATCAAAATGGTATAGATCTGACTTTAAAAGAGTCCATTCAACTTCCGAGCCATGACCCGTCTACACTTATTTCAGCTATGGCAGCAGTTACACAAAACTTAAGTTTTGGTGTCACTGTGAACTTAAGCTATGAGCATCCTTATCAATTTGCCCGCCGCTTTGCGAGTCTCGACCATTTAACTCAAGGTCGTATTGGCTGGAATATCGTGACAGGTTATTTAGATAGTGCCGAACGGTTAATTGGTCAAAAAGGTTTAAAAGACCACGATGCTCGCTATGAACAAGCCGAAGAATTTTTAGAGCTTTGCTATAAATATTGGGAAGGTTCATGGGAAAACGACGCAGTTAAAAAAGATAAAGTACAGCGTGTTTTTACAGATCCATCTAAAGTTCACACCATTCACCACCACGGAAAATATTACCAGAGTGAAGGTGTGTTTCAGGTGTCTCCTTCTGTGCAACGCACCCCAACACTGTTTCAAGCAGGTGCTTCACCTAAAGGTATGCAGTTTGCGACTCGTCATGCTGAGTGTGTATTTATTGGCGGCGACAAACCCGAAAAAATACGTGAACAAGTGAAAAAGATTCGTGCTCTTGCAGAACAGCAAGGACGCTCAGCGAATGATATTAAAGTGTTTGTCGGTATAACGGTTGTTGTGGCCGAAACACATGATCTGGCCGTACAAAAACTTAATGAATATCGTCAGTATGCGAGCCCTGAAGCAGGCTTAGCGCATTATGCGAGTTCAACAGGCATTGACTTAAGTAAGTTTGCTGACGATGAAGCGATCCCTTACCAAAAAAGTAACAGCATTGTTTCGATTACCGAAAAGTTTAAAGAACAGCAAATCACAAAAAATGACTTAAAAGCTCAACATGTTTTAGGCGGCCGTTATCCCCTCATCGTGGGTAGTGGTGAAGAAGTTGCTGAATACTTAATTCATCTTTTAGATGAGACCGATATTGATGGCTTTAATTTGACACGTACAGTTGCGCCTGAGTCTCACCACGACTTTATTCGCTTGGTCATTCCTGAGCTACAACAGCTTGGTCGCTATAAAACTGCATATAAAACGGGTTCATTACGGAACAAAATTTTTAATCGGGGTGATCAATTACCAGAACACCACCCTGTTCAAGCGTTCCGATGTAGTCCCTATAACAACAGCAAAAACTTAACAACAATTGAAGAAATAACTGCTTAAATTTGGAGATAGACATGGCTCAAACAGCCTCTAAAAAATGGCTAGGCGTAGGCCTAGTCGTTGTAGTCCTTTTTGTTGCTTTATTCTTATGGAATAAACATCGTCAAAGTGGCTCAAATGAACTTGTGATTGGCATTAGTCCACCATTTGCAAAACCTTTACAAGCTGCTGCCGATGAAGCAAAAAAACAAGGTTTAAATGTAAAACTGGTCGAATTTTCTGACTGGAATACCCCAAACATTACCTTAAATCATGGGGATATTGATGCGAACTTTTTCCAGCATCAACCTTTCTTAGACAATGCAATTAAAGAAACTGGCTTTAAATTAAAGGCATTTGCAGTGGGTGCAGCGTCACATGTGGGACTGTATTCAAAGAAGTATAAAAGCTTAGAGGAATTGCCACAAAACGCACGTGTAGTCATTCCAAATGATCCAGTGAATCAAGGTCGTGCGCTACTACTTTTACAGCAAGCTAAATTAATTACGCTTAAAGATTCAAACAATCATTTATCTGCACTCAAAGATGTTGTTTCAAACCCTAAAAACTTGCAATTCATTGAGGTTGAAGGGCCACAGACTGCCCGTGCGATTGATGATGTTGACTTGGCTTTTGGCTATCCACATTACTTACGCTTAGCAAAAACAGCTGATCCTAATAGTGCACTTTTACTTGATGACAATACCAATAAGCGTTATGCCATTTTGTTTGTAGTGCGTGATGACTATCAAGATAAGGGAGACAAATTAAAGAAATTTGTTGAGATCTATCAAAACTCGCCAAAAGTTAAAGCTGTGTTAGACGCTGAAATTGGGCCAAAACTTTGGTTCCCTGGCTGGAAGTAATAACGGAAAGATTATGGCGATTCAGTTCAAACAGCATAAGCCTTGGTTACTCGGAATTACGATTTTAATCGTAGTTCTGGGCCTCGTCGGTTACCGTTATATTAAAAATAAACAAGTCGACGATGTTTTAACGATTGGCATTAGCCCGCCTTATGCTGAGCTATTACAAAGCGTTGCCAATGAAGTAGAAAAGCAAGGCGTTCATGTCAAACTTGTTGAATTTTCTGATTGGCGGGCACCAAACGTTGCCGTACAAAACGGTGATATTGATGCAAACTTTTTCCAGCAAAGCGTATTTCTACGTAATGCTGTTAAAGAAACGGGCTATGACTTACATGCATTTGATGTGGGTTCAGGAAGTCATGTGGGTTTATATTCAAAAAAATATAAATCACTTGAAGAGTTACCTCCAAAAGCACGTGTAGCTATTCCAAATGATCCGGTCAATTTAGCCCGCGCTTTAATTTTATTGCACCGTGCAGGTTTAATTCAGCTTAAAGACATTAATAATGAACTTTCAACAACCCAAGACATTATAGCTAATCCTAAACAGCTAAGCTTTGTTGAAGTTGAAGGCCCTCAAACCGCACATGCATATAATGATGTCGATTTAATTTTCGGCTTCCCCCCCTACTTAAAAATGGCAAAGGTAACCGACCCACATAGCGCATTATTTTTAGATCCAATCGATAAAAAATATGCAATTTTGTTTGTGACCCGTCGCGATTACCAAGACAAAAACCAAAAACTTGCAACCTTTATTAAAGCATTCCAGAGCTCAAAACAAGCACAAGACATTCTGGATAAAGACTTTGGTAAAGGTATGTGGTTTCAAGGCTGGAAATAAGGAGAATGACGATGGTGAGTTTTGGATCACAAGTTGATTTTTCTCTACCCCATATCAAAATTCGTGGTTTAAATAAGTTTTACCAATCTCAAGGTCAAAAACTGCATGCGTTAAAAGAGATTAACCTTGATATCCCCCAAGGTAAGATTTTAGGCATTATTGGTAAAAGTGGTGCGGGAAAATCTTCCCTACTCCGCACTTTAAATGGCTTAGAACAAGTAAATACAGGTAGTATTCATATTCATCAACAAAACATTGCTGAATTGAGTCATGCCGAGCTCATCCAAACCCGCCAGCGTATTGGAATGATTTTTCAACATTTCAATTTGATGTCTGCAAAAACAGTTTGGGAAAATGTGGCATTGCCCTTGAAAGTTTCCAATTATAACAAAGCAGATATTGATGAGCGTGTAAATGAAGTTCTGGCTTTAGTGGGACTATCAGATAAGTCTGGCTACTACCCATCACAACTTTCGGGCGGACAAAAGCAGCGTGTCGGTATTGCACGTGCACTTGTTCACCACCCTGAAATTTTACTATGTGACGAGGCGACCTCAGCACTCGACCCTGAAAGTACTGCCACTATTTTGGCTTTACTTAAAAAGATTAATCAGGAACTAGGCCTCACCATTGTATTAATTACTCACGAAATGCAAGTGATTCGAGAAATTTGTGATCAAGTCGTTGTGATTGATCAAGGTGAGATTGTAGAGGCTGGACAAGTTTGGTCTGTATTTTCACGACCACAGCAGCAAATTACTCAAGAACTGTTAAACCTTGAACAGATTACTCTGCCTTTTAAAATCAGTCCTCTACCGGATGAAAATTCGACTCATATAATCCTAAAACTGAAATATGAGGCGGAAGCACATCAGGTTCCGGATATTCAAGAACTCCTTGCTAGATTTAAAGCACCAGTCAATTTATATCAAAGTCAGGTGGATACCATTCAAGGACATATTATTGGCTCGCTTTTAGTGGGTATTCCCAACGTAGAAATTGATCTTTCATCTATACAACAAGATGCATTAACAGCAAATGCACAATTTGAGGTACTTGGCTATGCAAGACCAGCTCATTGATTTATTAATTACTGGAACTGTAGATACCTTGCTTATGGTAGGCGCATCTGCATTCATTGCTTTTTTAATTGGCTTACCTATCGCTGTTATTTTAGTCAGCACTTCTGAACATGGCATTCACCCGTCGCAAAAGATTAATCAGTCTTTGGGTTGGGTCATCAATATTACTCGCTCAGTACCTTTTCTTATTTTAATGGTTGCACTTATTCCTCTTACTCGCTGGATTGTCGGCACAAGTTATGGCGTATGGGCAGCGGTGGTTCCACTAACTATTGCCGCCATTCCATTTTTTGCGCGTATTGCAGAAGTCAGCTTACGTGAAGTCGATCAAGGCTTAATTGAAGCAGCACAAGCCATGGGTTGTAACCGTAAACAAATTATTTGGCATGTACTTTTACCAGAGGCTTTGCCGGGTATTGTGGCAGGCTTTACAGTGACTATTGTGACCATGATTAACTCATCTGCGATTGCTGGTGCTATTGGTGCGGGTGGCTTAGGAGACATTGCTTATCGATACGGTTATCAACGTTTTGATATGCAAATTATGTTGGCTGTAATTTTAGTGCTCATTGTTTTAGTCATGTTAGTACAAGCGACTGGTGATGCATTAGCCCAGCAACTTGATAAACGTAAAGTTTAAAAGCAATACACCCCTGCTCTAGCCATGACTTTGTCATGGCTTTCATGTAAAATCAGCGACAATTTTTAATTTACACATTTGTGAGTGGTTTTCATGGGTTTTAATTGCGGTATTGTTGGTCTGCCAAACGTAGGGAAATCTACCCTTTTCAATGCATTAACGAAAGCAGCGATTGCAGCGGAAAACTTCCCTTTCTGTACCATTGAACCAAACACAGGTATTGTTCCTGTACCAGATCCACGTTTAGACAAACTTGCTGGGATTGTTAAACCACAGCGTATTTTGCCAACTACAATGGAATTTGTGGACATTGCAGGTCTTGTTGCTGGTGCCTCAAAAGGTGAAGGCTTAGGTAACCAGTTCCTTGCTAACATTCGTGAAACTGATGCGATTGCTCATGTTGTACGTTGCTTTGAAGATGAAAACGTCATTCACGTAAATGGTAAAATTGATCCGTTAGACGACATCGCAACGATTAATACTGAACTTGCGCTTGCCGATCTTGAAACTGTTGCTAAAGCAATTTTACGTTTAACTAAAGTTGCTAAAGGCGGTGATAAAGAAGCTGTAGCAACTAAAGCAGTTTTAGAGAAAATCCAACCTTTACTTGACGAAGGTAAACCAGCTCGCGCGGCTGATTTGTCTGATGACGAACGTAAATTAGTGCGTGGTTTTGGTTTAATGACTTTAAAACCAACCATGTATATTGCAAACGTTGCAGAAGATGGTTTTGAAAACAACCCACACTTAGACGCAGTTAAAAAACTTGCGGCTGAAGAAAACGCTATCGTTGTTCCTCTTTGCAACCAGATTGAAGCTGAAATTTCATTATTAGAAGATGAAGATCGTGCTGAGTTCTTAGAAGCAATGGGTATGGAAGAACCAGGCTTAAATGTGGTTATTCGTGCAGGTTATGCACTTTTAGGTTTACAGACTTATTTCACTGCTGGTGTACAAGAAGTACGTGCATGGACAGTAAAAGTTGGTGCAACTGCTCCTCAAGCGGCTGGTGTGATTCATACTGACTTCGAAAAAGGCTTTATCCGTGCTGAAGTTGTTGCATATGACGACTTCGTACAATACAACGGTGAAAACGGCGCTAAAGAAGCTGGTAAATGGCGTTTAGAAGGCAAAACTTACGTTGTTCAAGACGGCGATGTAATGCACTTCCGTTTTAACGTATAAGTTAAAGTTTAAGAAAGAAAAAGCCCCATCATATTGGGGCTTTTTTTTATTGTTAATGACTTAAATCCATCGCCTCTCGTTTACTGCGCGCCTCTTGTAAAATACGCGCATGCAAAGGCTTTCTAAAACCTAGCATAAATATAAATTCTGCCAATACAAATAATGGCCCTATGGCAAGTCCAATCACATCATCAACAAAAGCTGGTTTTTTCTTTTCGAAATAATGCCCAACAAACTGAAAGACCCAACCCACCACAAAGAAACCAATACTTGCCGCTAACCATTGTCCTAAGGATAATTGAGCAATTTGGCTCGCCAGTGGATACACAGCGGCTAAAAGAATCAGCATAATTACGCCAAAAACTTTATCTAAAATGAAATAATAGATCGTACTAACTGCAATCAACACTACAGCTAAAGTCAGTTTAAAACTGCCAATATCGACTCCAGCTCTCGCAGTTAAACATAAAATTGAAAACACGATGAGTGGAATACCGATAAAGTGCGTCAAAATATTTTGATGGTTTAAATGATAAGCCGCATATTGGCTCAGTTTCTGTTCCAGATTTGACATAAGTTATTCCCTATTCACCTAACTATAGCCATACTGTACAAATAAGGAAAATTTAAAGTTGTCAGCTATTTGACAAAGTAATGAATTTTTTCATGGATGGGCTGATATTGGATCTTATTTATATTAACCGATTAAAAGAAAACACATGGTTTAGTGTGCTTCCGGAAGCATTCCAAAAGTTTATTCTAGAACATGGCAAGCAAGTTACTTTTGAGAAAAACAGCTATGTTTTCCACGCTAAAGATGAGTTTAATGGGATCTATACCGTCCTTGAAGGCTCAATTAGTTTAGGTTATGTCGATATAAATGGTAATGAAGCACTTTCTGCAATTGCTGAGCCGATTATGTGGTTCGGTGAAATATCTTTAATTGACTATGAACCACGTTCGCACGATGCGATTGCTTTGAAAAAAAGTACAGTTCTACATATTCCTGCAAAACCATTAAATGACTTACTCAAAGACAATCCCTATTATTGGTACTATTTTGCACGCTTAACCAGCCAAAAACTCAGGTACGTTTTTTTAGAACAGATTGCCATACAAACACGCAGTCTTTCTCAAAGACTTGCTCAACGTCTTTTATTTATTTTAGAGGGTTACGGCAATCATCTTATTGTCCAAGAAAGACAAATTCATATTTCTCAAGACCAATTAGCTAATATGCTAACCGTCTCAAGACAAACCATTAATCATGAATTAAACCTTTTAGAAAAACAAAATATTATTAAAATTTCGTTTAGAAAAATTGAGATTTTAGATATGGAAAAATTAAATTTAATTGCAAAATCGCATACTTAAAGGTGCTATATAATAAAAACTTAAAATTAAATTAAAAAATCAGATAACAATGCAAAATAAAACATTGTTCAAACTCTATTTCACAAAATAAGTATTCCAAAACAGAAATTTTCATCTTACACTCAAACTGAGCAATAATACTCAACAAGGCGCTGATTAACATGAAAAAATTATCAACAATTCTTACAGCTGGCGTATTGGCAATGTTAAGTGTTTCGGCATTTGCATGTCCAAAAGGAACTCAACTCCAAGGAGGAACTGGACCACATCATAAAGGCGGTAAATGTGTTGCTGTAAGCGGCAAGACTACTGCTCAAAAAGCAAAAAAAGAAGCTGAAAAAACAAAAACAGATGTTAAAAAAGATATGAATGAGCAGAAACATGCTGCAATGACTAGCGCAACTCACGCTAAACAAGAAGCAAATCAAGCTACTCATCAAATGAAACAAGATGCTGTAAAAACTGCGAACACTGCTAAAACCGCAACAAAACCATAATTAATATTGATTAATTTATGGATATAAAAAGGCGAGATTTAAAATCTCGCTTTTTTATATGTAGTCTCTTTATTTCGGAGATGTATTTCCTAAATTAGGATTATCAATCGCGTCCTTACATTGCTGCTTATCACGCTCATAATCAGCCTGTTTTTGAGCAACAGAATTTGCATTTTCCACAGTTTCTCTCGCCCACACATCTAAACTGGTTAAGGCTTTGCGGCAAAGCGCATATTTTCCTTCAGTGACCGAATCCGTCATTTTCACATTAATACGCCAATCCGTACTGAGCTGACGCAGTGGTTTACGAACTTTATCATTTATCTGACTAAGCTGTTTTCCATAGACTAAAGGATCAACGGTATTAATGAGTGTCCATGCTTTGTTTGCATAGGCCGTTGCATCATTGGTTAATTTCGGCGCTGGTTTAATTTCAACTTTTTTATCCGTGCTCTGATTTCCATTATCACAGCCTTGCAATATAAATACGCTCGCACTCAGGATGGCGATATAAACTAAACGAGTTTTTGACTTGAACATATCAAACTGCCGAATTAAACATTTCGGCACTATGCTATTAAATTCGGCTACAATACTCAATCTTTCAAGTTTTTATAATTGGTTTACTGCCAAGGTGTCTTGTGTCAAATCAACAACAGATGGCTGCTCAAACAGCAACTTTTTGGCAAGGTGCCAAAGATAGTCAAGCCATCGTACTTACTTATTTACCGGTTTCTTTTGCCTTTGGCGTTTCTGCATCTCAATTTGGTTTTAGCCCGTGGGAAGCATTTTTTCTTTCCTGTTCAATGTATGCAGGTGCTAGCCAATTTTTAGTGGTGGCACTTTTGGCAAGTGGCTCCTCTATTTGGCTAACTGCCCTAACGGTTATTGCACTTGATATTCGCCATGTACTTTATGGTCCAGCACTATATAACCTAATTCCAAATAAACTGAACTTAAAAAAGACGGCTGTTTGGGCTTGGGGCCTTACAGATGAGGTTTTTGCGAGTGGAATGATTCAGCTTTCACAGCGCAAGCAGCAATGGTCTGAATCTTGGATGTTAGGTTTAAGTCTGTTCAGCTGGATGTCTTGGGCTAGTGGTTCATTGTTAGGTGGGCTATTTGCAGATCAAGTCGCTCACCTTCCAAAGTTTTTACAAGCAGCTTTAGACTTCTTATTACCTGCTTTATTTTTAAGTTTTTTACTCGCGGCTTTTGAACGTAAACATACTTTAGTCGTCGGTGTATCCTTAGTCGTTTCAGCCTTGGCCTGTTATTGGATTAACTTATCTGCTGCTATTTTTATTGGTATTTTTTCAGGCATTTTAGCGGGTCTATTTAAACATTATGTGCTGAAACAGTTTGATGAGGTTGAAGCCTAATATGAACTTAGAAATTATTTTGGTCGGTATTATTGTTGGTATTGCTAATTTTGCTTCCCGCTTCGGACCATTTTTTGTTATACAGAAACTACAAGGTACTCATCAAAAACGTGGGGCTGTCTGGATAAAAATTGCTTTAGGAAGTATTGGTATATCTGCAATTAGTGCAATGCTTGTGGTTGCCACCCTGCCCCCACTTCTTAAAAATCCAGATAAAAGTTTAGCAATGCTCATCGGCTTTCTGGTTTTAGCAGGTCTTTATTTTAAATTTAAGAAAATTGTTCCTGCGACGTTAACTGCTGCACTCGTTTATGGCCTTATCTATACTTATTTACCTTTATAAATAGATAAACTTATCAACCTTATATAATATATAAATGCTAGAAGTGATTAAAAATAATGACTTCTCGCATGAAAAACTCATTTTTGAAATTTATTAAAAGATAACACCATCTAGCGATTAGAGATAAAAATGTCACAAGTTAAAATTTATGCAAATGAACAAACCATCATGCAATATCGAGAAATGCTTTCTCATGCGATTCATCAAGCGCTCATTGAAGAGTTGAAATACCCAATCGAGAAAAGATTTCAAAGGTTTATTAGCCTTAAACCAGAAAACTTTATCTATCCTTCAGATCGAAGCCAGCACTACGTTATTATTGAACTTTCAATGTTTACTGGCCGAAGCACCGAAGCCAAGAAAAGATTAATCCAAACCTTATTTCGTAATATTCAACAGTATTGTCGAATTACTCCTCAAGACATTGAAATCACAATTTTCGAAACCCCTAAAGAAAATTGGGGTATCCGTGGTCAAAACGCAGATGAATTACATTTAAATTATCAAGTTAACGTTTAAAAACGACTTACTTCATTGTCTGACAAAATTCATCTTTTTATGCGTTATAAGGCTTAACTCCACCATAAGTTCTGCTATGCTTAAAAAAATAATTTTGTCAGGATGATTCGCATGAGCGTGACACTCGGTACCCCACTTCAATCTTCTGCATTTAAAGTTTTATTGTTAGGTTCAGGAGAGCTTGGCAAAGAAGTTGTAATTTCCCTACAACGCCTTGGTGTAGAAGTACATGCAGCCGACCGTTATGATCACGCACCAGCTATGCAAGTTGCACATTTTTCTTATGTGTTAAACATGGCTGATCCAACTCAATTAAAACAGCTCATTGAAAAAGTTAAACCAAATTTAATTGTTCCAGAAATTGAGGCGATTGCGACAGAAGTTTTGCTTGAGATTGAAGCTAACCAAACAGCAACTGTCATTCCTTCTGCTAAAGCTGTAAACCTGACCATGAACCGTGAAGGTATTCGCCGTCTTGCGGCTGAAGAACTTGGTTTACCTACATCTGCTTATCGTTTTGCTGATACGCTCGAAAGCTTCCGCGCTGCTTGTGATGACATTGGTTATCCAAACTTTGTAAAACCGGTCATGTCTTCTTCTGGTAAAGGACAGTCTCGTGTAAAAAGTTTCGATGAAGTCGACGCGGCATGGGAATATGCAATGCAAGGTGGCCGTGTTAACCAAGGCACTGTTATTATCGAGTCTCAAATTGATTTTGACTTTGAAATTACACTCCTTACCGTTCGCGCTAAAAACCCTGAAACTGGTGAAATTGAAACTCACTACTGTGACCCAATTGGTCACCGCCAAGATGCAGGCGACTATGTAGAAAGCTGGCAACCTCAACCAATGACACCTGCTGCACTTGAAGAAGCAAAACGTATTGCAAATAAAGTGACAACAGCTCTTGGTGGCTGTGGTATTTTTGGTGTAGAACTGTTTATCAAGGGTGATAAAGTTTGGTTCAGTGAAGTTTCTCCTCGTCCACACGACACAGGACTTGTAACTTTAGCGTCCCAGTATCAAAGTGAATTTGAATTACATGCACGCGCCATTTTAGGTTTACCTGTAAATACAGCACGTCACAGTGTGGCCGCAAGTGCCGTAATTTATGCTGGAGTCGATGCTAATAATTTAAGTTATAGCAATCTGAATGTAGCCTTAGCTCACCCAGATACAGACTTACGTTTATTTGGCAAACCTGAAGGTTTCAAACGTCGCCGTATGGGTGTGGCAACGGCTCGTGCTGAAAATACTGATCTTGCCCGTACTTTAGCGAAAGAAACCGCTGATCAAGTAAGCGTTCAAACAAATTCTTAATTTTTACTTATTGGTAGACCCATTTTCATGATCAATACATCGCCATTGTTGAACTATGTCTCAAGTCATCATGATATTAAAGCCATTAATCAGTGGCGAACGGATGTAGAAAAACAGTTGCAAGATTCATATGAAAATGGGCAATCTATTCGTGAAATTATTAAAGCCCGTTCAGATTTAGTTGATGAAGCACTGATCTTTTTATGGAAACATGCTGAACTTGATCAGACTGAATTGGGTCTTTTTGCTGTAGGTGGTTATGGGCGCCGTGAAATGCTGCCCTATTCCGACGTCGATATCATGATCCTATCGGAACATGAAATTAACGAAGAAAATGAAAAACGCATCTCTACTTTTATTTCTTCTTTATGGGATGTGGGAAACTTTAAACCCGGCATTAGCGTTCGTACCATTCAAAGCTGTGTTGAACAAGCCGCTACCGATTTAACCGTTGCAACCACTTTAATTGAAGCACGTTTAATAACAGGTAATACTCAACTTGCAAGATGGCCTCGCCGCATTGTTTCACAAACATGGACAGATAAAACCTTTTATGACGCAAAAATGGCAGAACAAGCCAAGCGTTACCACCAACACAACAATACTGAAAGTAATTTAGAACCTGACATTAAAAATGCACCAGGTGGTATTCGTGATATTAACCAGATTGGTTGGATTGCTAAACGCCACTTCCGTGTAAACCGTATTTATGACTTAGTACATTTAGGCTTTATTTCAGAATTTGAATTGGGTGTTTTAGAAGAAGCAGAAAGTTTTCTTTGGGAAATCCGTCACCACTTACACCGTTTAGCCAAACGTGATGAAAACCGTTTGCTTTTCGATCACCAAAGGGAAATTGCCGCTAAATTTGGATATGTGCGCCAAGAAGGCCAACCTGTAAATTATGGCGTTGAGCAATTCATGAAACGCTACTATCGTACGGCACAACAGGTTTCAACACTGAATGAAATGTTGCTGGCATATTTTAGCGAATCGGTAATTACCCCTCGACTCCCCAACTATGAACGCAAAATTGAAGTTGTTAACGATCATTTTAAAATTGTCGATAATAAACTTGCCGTACAGCATCATAAAATATTTGCAGAACATCCAAGTGCGATTTTAGAGTTGTTCTATATTTTAGCGAATCGACCAGATATCGAAGGTATTCGTGCTCGAACTTTGCGCTTACTTATTCTTGCAGCAAAAAGAATTAACCAAAGTTACCGTAATAACCCAGAAAACCAAGCACTGTTTATGTCGATTATTCGCTCACCCTATCGTCTATACGATACCTTAGTTGCGATGAAACGTTATGGTGTTTTAGGAAACTATATTCCTGCTTTTGGGCAAATTATGGGTCTTATGCAATATGACCTATTCCATATCTATACGGTCGATGCTCACACCTTATTACTACTACGTAATTTAAATCGTTTTAGAGAACCTGAATTTGCCAAAGAATTCCCTGTGGTGAGCTCAGTTTTCCAACGTCTTGCCCGTCAAGATATTGTCTTTATTGCTGCATTATTCCATGACATTGCAAAAGGCCGTGGTGGTGACCATAGTGAACTTGGTGCAGAAGATGCAATCGAGTTTGGACGTGCACATGGCTTTACAGAGCGTGAATGCAAATTAATTGCATGGCTGATTCAAAACCATTTACTCATGTCACTTACGGCTCAGAAAAAAGATATTTCTGATCCGGATGTCGTGAAAGATTTCGCCGAAAAACTTGGCGACATGGAGCATCTCGATTATCTCTATACTTTAACAGTTGCCGATATTAATGCGACAAATCCAAAACTTTGGAATACATGGCGCGCATCACTTATGCGTCAGCTTTATACGCATGCTCGTGATGTAATCCGTACTGGTTTAGGTCGTCCTGTTGACTATCAAATGCTGATTGAAGACACCAAATTTGCAGCAAGTGAATTACTGGTAAATAACTTTGCATTGGCTGATGTCGAAAAAGTATGGCAAGAACTTGGTGATGAATACTTCATTAAAGAGTCAGCAGACGAAATTGCATGGCACACACAAGCAATTTTAAAACACGGCGATAATCCGGAGCCATTAGTTCTGTTGCGTGCTCACCGTAAAGCAGCTCAGGATGCTGTGCAAATCTTTATTTATACACGCGATCAACCTAATCTCTTTGCCACAACCGTTGCTGTTTTAGACCGAATGAACCTAGACGTTCAAGACGCAAAAATTATCACGGCAAGTACAGCATTTAGCTTAGACACTTATGTTGTACTCGATCGTTTCGGTACATTACTTACCGACCCAGAACGCGAAGAAACTGTTAAAAATGCATTAGTGAAGGCACTTAGCCAACCAGACCAATACCCTGGGCTAATGCAACGCCGTATTCCACGTCAATTACGTCACTTCGATATTGAAAATACAGTCGACGTTACATTGAATGAAGCTTTACAGCAAAACATGGTCGAAATTTCAACACTTGACCATCCTGGCCTACTTGCACGTGTAGGTGGTTTATTTATGATGCAAGGTTTAGACATCCATTCAGCCCGAATCGCAACTTTAGGTGAACGTGCCGAAGATATTTTCTTTGTCACCAAAAAAGATGGCAAACCGCTGAATAACGAAGAGGTCAAACTCTTCTCGGAAAAACTGAAAGCTGCATTAGATGAAGCATCTAATCAAATTTGTCAGCACTGAAACTCAACTACTTGGTAACTGTTTAATGAACTCTAGCTTGTCGTTATTACATCCGTATCCATTTGAAAAGTTAAACCAACTTTTTAAGGATACTACCCCTGCTAACCTTCCCTTGATTCCACTATCAATTGGTGAACCTAAGCATCCAGCACCAGAGTTTGTTAAAGAGGCTATTATTGATAACTTTAATCATCTATCCACTTATCCAAACAGCAAAGGCTTACCTGAGCTTCGCCAAAGTATTGCAGAGTGGTTAACTAAGCGCTTTAAACTTAATAGTATTAGTGCTGAAAACCATATTTTACCTGTATCTGGTACACGTGAAGGTATTTTCTCTTTTGTTCAAGCTTTGATTAACCGTGAAGATGCACCCTATGTGGTGATGCCAAATCCGTTTTATCAAATTTATGAAGGTGCAGCATTACTTGCCGGCGCAAAGCCATACTTCATTAATTGCACAGAAGAAAACGGATACTTAGGTGACTTTGACGCGGTACCAGCAGAAGTATGGGAAAAAACAGCCCTTCTTTTTGTATGTACACCGGGGAACCCAACAGGTACTGTGCTTTCTAAAGGGCAATTTAAAAAGCTGATTGCCTTATCTGATCAATATAATTTCGTTATTGCTTCTGATGAATGCTATTCAGAACTTTGGTTTGACCAAGCCCCTACGGGTTTATTAGAAGTTTGTGCAGAACTTGGCCGTGATGACTACAAAAACTGTATCGTCTTCCATTCACTTTCAAAACGTTCAAACTTACCGGGTATGCGTTCAGGTTTTGTAGCGGGTGATGCTGCTTTATTAAAGCCATATTTGCAATACCGTACCTATCACGGCGCAGCAATGCCTGTTCAGCATCAACTTGCATCAATTGCGGCATGGAATGATGAAGATCATGTTGAAGAAAACCGTAAACAATATCGTGCAAAATTTGACTTATTCCAATCTGAACTAGGCCATTTACTGCCATTACAAAAACCTGATGCTGGTTTTTACTATTGGCTAAAAGTTGATAATGATGAAATTTTTGCCAAGATGCTCATGGAAAAAGCACACATTAAAGTTCTACCGGGTCGTTATCTATCTCGTGATACCGAACAAGGTAACCCTGGAGCCAACCATGTACGTATGGCTTTAGTAGCAGATTTAGCACAATGTGAAGAAGTAGTTAAGCGTTTAAAAGCAGTTCTTTAAGTCTCTTCTTAGCAGTTGTACAGCCTTTTACTCAGGTTGTACAACTGGGCTATAACACTATTTATAGGTAATCAAAAGCACAGCAAAAATAATAAAAGCAATACTAGAACAATAGTATAAACCTGTCGCAGAGCGCTTAATTTTGACTAAGATTCGTTCATAGGCCAGCAGTTTAACCAATAAGATATTCCAGATTAACACCACACCGACCATCCATACACTCATAAGCAGTTTTTGAAATAAGCTAAACTTATATTGTATAAGCAGCATCAAACTACTATAAAACATAACATTTTTAGGATTTAGAAGACTCGATTGCAAACCTAATACCAAGCTTTTAATTTTGTTGCACTTATCTTTTGCTTGGTCACTTAAATTATTTACATCGGTTGAGAAATTTAGAACTGTAGATCGGGCTGCATTAAAACAAAGAAAACTCAAGTAAGCTAAATACAAAGCGCCAAGCCATTTAAATATTAAAAGCAAGATACTACTTAAGTTTCCAAGCAACATAAAACCAAACAGGCATCCCGCCAAAATTAAAGCGTTTCCCACAGTGATTCCCAGAACAATACCATAGGTATAACGGCGCCCTTTTTGCAAAAGACTAGTGAGAATAAGAAAGAAATCTGGACCCGGTGATAACAGTGCTAAAAAATGAGTAAATGCAATAACTAAAAAAACTTCCATAACAGCTTCATCTGTAAAACAGTCTGGAAAATCTTAGAAATAGAGCTAAACAATTTCTTGTAAATTATTGCGCGGCTGCGAGCTGGAACTGCCGAGGAGTTACCCCTGTATGTGCTTTAAAAGCTTTATGGAAATGGCTTTGATCACTAAAACCTAAGTTGACGGCCAGCTCTGCGAGTGAAATTCCCTGTTTAAGGAGTTCTCGAGCTTGGTTAATTTTTAAATTTATTTGAAAAGCATGGGGTGTTAGACCGACATTTGCTTTAAATAACCGTATGATCGCATAACGGCTCAGACCAATCTGCTGGGCAAGTACCTCTAAAGAAATAAAATCCTCAGAAGAGGTAATTACATTAACTAAATCTAGAAAATCTCTATATAAGTACTGCGGTTTTTGTATTTCTTCTAAAATAAAATGAGGCAATAATAAATCTATAAGACAATCAAAAAGCACCTGTTCCTTTTCAAGAATTAGCTTTTGCTTATCAAAAAGTGTCTTATTCATTTCAGTAAAAGCTTTGTATAAAGTTTCATCTTTTATAATGATCGGCTTATGCTGTGGCAGATGCAAATCAAAACCTTGCTGTTGAAACTCTGAATATAACTGGCTTAACCAAGTCAGATCTAAATGCAGCATTTGGTAACTCCAAGCCATATTTGGCTTAGGATTACAAGAATGCTCTATATGGGCGGGCACAATAACTAAAGTACCCGCGGAGATCTCTTGCTCAGTGCTAAAAGAACTTTTAAAAATACTATTCCCTTCGTCTACAGCACCAATTGAAAATGTTGGATGGCTATGAGACTTATAACATGTTCGGCTAAAACACGACCTTCGAGTTTCAACATATGGCATTCGCCGATCTTGCCAAAACTCGAAAGGTTGAGGAATAGCGTTCATTGAATCGATTAGCCCGCTAATGCTTTTTCAATATCGGCTTCCAATGCCTCTGGTTTAGTTGTAGGTGCATAACGATTTAAAACTGAACCATCTTTGCCAACCAAAAATTTGGTAAAGTTCCATTTAATACTACTACTTCCCAAAATTCCTTTTGCTTCACGTGTTAAATATCTAAAAATCACATGAGCTTCAGGCCCTTTCACATCGACTTTGGCAAACATAGGGAATTTCACCCCATAATTTCGCTGGCAGAAAGCCCCGATTTCTTTATTATTTCCTGGATCTTGCCCACCAAACTGGTTGCAGGGAAAACCTAAAACTTCCAAACCTTGATCTTTATATTTTTCATAAAGTTTTTCGAGGCCCGCAAACTGTGGAGTAAAACCACATTTACTGGCAGTATTTACAATTAATAAAACTTTACCTTTGTAATCAGCAAATTGCTTAATATCACCTTCTAACAATTCAGCTTCAAACTGATAAATGTTACTCATGGATAAGTTTCCTCGTCATTTTTTTCTTGTGTTTTAAGTTGTAATGATGCCGAGTTCACACAGTAGCGTAAACCTGTCGGCTGTGGTCCATCTTCAAAAACATGCCCAAGATGGGCTTCGCAATCATGACAAACAATTTCAGTTCTGACCATACCATGTGTTAAATCTTCATGTTCATCAATAACAGTTCCATTTACTGGGCGAAAGAAGCTTGGCCAACCGCAACCGCTATCGTATTTTGCATCTGACGAGAACAATTCCGCGCCACAACAACGACAAACATAAGTACCGTGCTGCTTAGTATTCCAGTATTGCCCCGTAAAAGCTGGTTCAGTGCCCTTTTGTCGTGTTATCCGATATTCTTCTGGTGATAACTCTCTTTGCCATTCCCGGTCTGTTTTATTAACTTTTCCCATGACATGCACCTTTTATTCTGATGTAAACATAAATTGATAATCGTATTTTATATTTACGCCATTCATCAAAAAAACACTAGTCTCTGAACGTAAAATTTGTTGGAATTTAATCATCTAAGCAACAGGAAGCAAAAAGTAAGCAAATTACAAAAACAAAAGTAAGCATATTTATGCTTTATTTTCTTTCAAGGAAGCAAAGATGGTGCTATTCTTGTTTGGCACGGTTGTATAGGACAAAACATGTCTCAGAAAAAAAGTGTGCTTTTCCAGCAACTATTACCAGTTATCAAAGAGTATCAGCAATCGGGTTTTACCCATGAAAAAATTGTTGAATTACTAAAAGATCAACATGATCTAAATTTGGTAACGGTTAAAACATTTAAAAGTTATTTATACCGATATGCAAAAGTGAACCCAGCTATGTCTAAAAATACTGCTACTCTCCAATCCATGCCAACTTCTCGGGAAATTAAGAAATCATCGAAGCTTGAGCATGTTTGCTATGACATTCGCGGACCTGTATTACGAGCCGCCAATGAAATGGAAGAGCAAGGACATAAAATCATTAAGCTAAATATCGGCAACCCTGCTCCATTTGGTTTTGAAGCACCACAAGAAATTATTAATGACGTTGCTTTAAACCTACCAAATGCAATTGGCTATGTTGACTCAAAAGGTATCTTCCCTGCACGTAAAGCGATCTGCCAGTACTACCAACAAAAAGGTATCTTAAATATGCACGTTAATGACGTGTATATCGGTAACGGCGTGTCTGAACTTATTGTAATGGCTATGCAAGGTCTACTTGATGATGGCGATGAAATGCTAATTCCAATGCCGGACTATCCGCTTTGGACAGCAGCCGTTAATCTTTCGGGTGGTACTGCTATTCACTATAAATGTGATGAAGAAAATAGTTGGTATCCAGATATTGCCGATATTGAAAGTAAAATTACTTCAAATACCCGTGGTATTGTGATTATTAACCCGAACAACCCAACTGGCTCGGTATATCCACGCCACGTGCTTGAACAAATTGTGACTCTTGCCAAGAAATACGATTTGATTTTATTTGCTGACGAAATTTACGACAAAATTGTTTATGACGGAATTGAGCACGTTTCGGTTGCCTCTTTAGCTGGCGATCAGTTATGTATTTCGTTCAATGGTTTATCAAAAGCTTATCGTATTGCTGGTTTCCGCTCAGGTTGGATGGCAATCACAGGCGATAGAAGTCGTGCGGCAGACTATATTGAAGGCTTAGATATGTTAGCTTCTATGCGTTTATGCGCAAACGTACAAGCTCAATATGCAATTCAAACTGCGCTTGGCGGCTATCAATCCATTAATGACTTAATCCGCCCGGGTGGTCGTCTATATGAACAGCGCAATATCGCATGGGAAATGTTAAATGAAATTCCTGGGGTAAGCTGTGTAAAACCAGAAGGTGCAATGTATTGTTTCCCACGACTTGATCCGAATATTTACCCAATCGAAGATGATGAAAAGTTAATGTTAGATTTACTTCGTGCCGAAAAAGTACTTTTGGTACAAGGAACGGGATTTAACTGGCCAACACCAGATCATTTCCGGGTTGTTTTCTTACCTGCAGAAAATGAATTACGCGAAGCAATTGGTCGCTTAGGTCGTTTCTTAGCAAATCGCCGTTAAAAAATGCATAATTAAAAAAGGCATCTTAATTAGATGCCTTTTTTATTTTTATACCATTTATGCAGGTAGTTAAAAACTTAACCACTTCATTTAAAGCATACTTGAAAAACAACTTAGTATGTTGATTCAAATATCTTTTTTATAAAACAGATTCATCCTAGTCTCTTCTTAAAAAGAAAATAATATTTTTTACCATTCGATTAAATTCTTATATTTTTCCTGTATTTCTCTTCTCGCTATTATGCAAAAAATGCATGAGTTGATATTTTTTTGCATTTCACACTGCTTCAAAATCGAGCAACAATCCCTTTCCATAACAACATCACCATATTCGATTCGGTTAACACTGATGCAGATTTAGGAAGATGAAATCAGTTAACGGACCGAACTGAACTTACAAGGAAAGCTTTTCAATCATCTCTAGCCCATCTAAAAGATGATTGAACCCAAAGGATAGAGGTTCATATGAAGCAAAAGAAATTGCTCAAGTATATTGTAGTTGCTATTTTATTAGGAGTATTGACAGGTTGGATCTGTCACCACTTCTTTAATGAAGGTGAGCAACTGAAGCAAATCGCTTCTTATTTCAATATCGTCACAGATATCTTTTTACGTCTCATCAAAATGATTATTGCACCACTGGTATTTGCCACAATTGTGTCTGGCATTGTATCTATGGGTAAATCAACTTCTATTGGTAGTATCACGCTTAAGTCAATGACTTGGTTTATTACTGCGTCATTTGTATCGCTTGCAATCGGTATGGGTTTAGTCAATTTTTTTCAACCCGGCGCGGCATTAAATTTAGTATTACCAACAGCTCAAGAACTCAGTAGCGCCTCTCTCCCAGCGACTACTGGCTTTACACTACAGTCATTTTTAAGCCATGTTTTTCCACGCAGTATTGCAGAAGCCATGGCGAACAATGATATTTTACAAGTGCTTGTTTTTGCTATTTTCTTTGGTTCAGCACTCGCATATGTCAATCAGGATAAAGAAAAAGACTCCGTTATTATTCGTCTAACAGATGAACTCAGTAAAATTATGTTCCGTATTACTGATTACGTCATGAAATTTGCACCTATAGCAGTTTTTGCAGCGATTGCTTCTGCAATTACAGTACAAGGTTTAGGATTAATTGTTGACTACGGAATTTTAATTGCAGAATTCTACTTTGGGCTTTTATTACTCTGGGTTGTTTTATTCTCGGTGGGTGCAATCGTACTGAAAAAAGATATCTTCCGTTTAGGCAAGTTAATTCGTGAGCCTGTAACCCTTGCTTTTGCTACAGCTTCTAGTGAATCAGCTTATCCTAAAGTTATGGACGCCCTAAATAAGTTCGGTGTGCCTAAAAAAGTGACGAGCTTCGTTTTACCTTTAGGTTATTCATTTAATCTTGATGGTTCAATGATGTATACCACCTTTGCGGTACTCTTTATTGCTCAGGCTTACCACATTGATTTGAGCTTTACCCAGCAAATCTTAATTTTGTTAACTCTTATGGTAACAAGTAAAGGTATTGCAGGTGTTTCGAGAGCTTCTATTGTTGTAATTTCAGCAACACTCACGATGTTCCATTTGCCTGAAGCTGGCATTTTATTATTGCTCGGAATTGATCAATTCCTTGATATGGGCCGCACCGCTACAAATGTGGTTGGTAATAGTATTGCTACCGCAGTTGTGGCAAAACTTGAAGGTGACAAAGTTGCTGATATTGAAGAGTCGCCAGAACCTGTATTAATTAAAACAACACAAGAACAAACGATCGCTTAAGTTTCTCTTTTCTCCCACTCTCCCAACTAAAGAGCAATTTTATATGACCAATAAAATTGCTCTTTTTTTATTCTAAAATTAAACAATAAAAATTTACCGACATTTTTATATTAAATAATGAACTCAACAATAGGTTTTAGTTCCTATTAAATTTCTTAATTTTAAACCTTAAAAAAAGAATAAAAACCCAACAATCAAAATTTATATCTTTAAAAATATAGATCAAATGCTTATTTTTTAATTCAATTTATTGTTTATTATTTATATTAAATAACTGAAATTATTATTGAGTTTAACTATATGATTTTTAATATCATTTATAATTTTAACTATAACATTAAAAATCAACAATATAAAATTATCATCTGGTAAATAAAACTTTAAAACCACCTATTATTTTTTATTTTTATAATAATAAAAAAGTCATTTGTAATCTTTATATAAAAAAGTAAAAAAAGAGAGATAAATTAGAAAAACTTAATAGATTTTTTATTTTTTTCATGATATTTATTAGCGCTGAATAAGAGTAATGACTAAATGATTGTTGTTGAAACAAAATGATATTCAGGGATGCTTCTTATTCAAATAAGTTGCGAATATGTTTTACATGGTATGTATTTTGCTTAGGACAAGCAGGCGTATTCAGCAAACTTCTACTTCGTCACTTCATAAGGATATTTTCGATGTTGACTAAAACTGTTAAATCTTTCGGTTTAGCTATGGGCTTATTGGCCTGCTCTCTCCCACTTTACGCAAAAAACAATGTTGTTGTCGTTGCTACTGGCGGTACAATCGCTGGTGCTGGTGCAAGCTCAGCAAATAGTGCAACTTACACAGCAGCAAAAGTTCCAGTTGATGCTTTAATCAATGCAGTGCCACAAATCAAAGATTTGGCAAATGTAAGCGGCATTCAAGCATTACAGGTTGCTTCTGAAAGTATTACTGACAAGGAATTATTACAAATTGCTCGTCAAGTAAACGACCTTGTTAAGAAGCCATCTGTGAATGGTGTCGTAATTACTCATGGTACAGATACTTTAGAAGAAACAGCATTTTTCTTAAATCTTGTTGTTCATACTGACAAACCAATTGTTGTTGTTGGTTCAATGCGTCCTTCAACTGCACTTTCAGCAGATGGACCACTTAACCTTTATAGCGCAGTTGCTTTAGCAGCTTCTGATGAAGCAAAAAATAAAGGCGTTATGGTTCTCATGAACGACTCTATTTTTGCTGCACGTGATGTAACTAAAGGCATTAACATTCATACAAATGCTTTTATTAGCCAATGGGGTGCTTTAGGTACATTAGTTGAAGGTAAACCATACTGGTTCAGACAGTCTGTTAAACGTTTTGCAAATGCTTCAGAATTTAATATTGAAAATATTAAAGGTGATGCACTTCCACTCGTACAAATCGTTTACGGTTCAGACTCTATGCTTCCTGATGCTTATGAAGCATATGCAAAAGCTGGCGCTAAAGCGATTATCCATGCGGGTACAGGTAACGGTTCTGTTGCGAACTATATCGTTCCAACTTTACAAAAACTTCATGATAAAGACGGTATTCAAATTATCCGTTCATCACGTGTACCACAAGGTTTCGTATTACGTAATGCTGAACAACCTGATGATAAATATGGTTGGGTAGCTGCTCATGACTTAAACCCACAAAAAGCACGTCTTCTTGCAGCTTTAGCTCTTACTAAGACTAATGATGCTAAAGAAATTCAACGTATGTTCTGGCAGTACTAAGTTTTTCAACCAGCCCAAACTGATTTGGGCTGGTTCTTTTCTCCTTAATTCTCTCCTTGAAAATACACTCCATCTTTGGTCAATCCTCCACTTTCGTGTTCTCAACATTCTGTTTAAATACTAAAATCCATAACAGTTGCCAAAATATTAAGCATTTCGTTTGAACTTTGCGTGTTAAACTATGCTTCGGTCGCATTAAGGATTGGTTTATGCAGTTTGTTCATCTCGGTATTTACACAGAATTTTCGATTACAGAGTCGATTGTTCGCATACCCGACTTGGTCAAGGCTGCTGTAAAGGATGAAATGCCTGCGCTGGCACTTACCGACTTATCCAACCTGCATGCTGCTGTAAAGTTTTATAACTCTTGTCTAAAAAAGGGTATTAAACCTATTTTAGGTAGCACCATCCGTCTTAACGATGCCCAGCATCGTGCAACGTTACTTGCAATGAGTGAGGTTGGATGGAAAGGTATGACTGAAATTGTTTCACGTGGCTTCATTGAAGGTCAGCAACTCAGTATCCCTTGCGTACAAAAAGAATGGGTTCTAGAACAACACCAAGATATTATTGTTTTACTGGGTCAGCACAGCGATGTTGGACAAATGCTTTGCTCATCTAACCCACAAAAAGCTGAACCGTTACTTGAAGAGTGGATCGAGAAATTTGGCGATCGTGTTTATCTTGCTTTAACACGTACTGATCGTCCGGGCGAAGAAGACTTTATTCAAGAAGCTGCCAAACTTGCAGCTAAATACAAAATTGGTGTAGTTGCACATAACGATGTGCACTTTGTTGAAAAAGAAGACTTCGAAGCACACGAAGCACGTGTATGTATTGCAGATGGTTATGTTTTAGCAGATGACCGACGTCCACGTTTATATAGCCCGGAACAGCATTTCAAAACCTCAGATGAAATGATCGAGCTATTTTCAGATATCCCAAGTGCTATTGAAAACACCTACCATATTGCTAAACGCTGTAATGTCAGCTTAAAACTCGGCACTTACTTCTTACCTGAGTACCCAATTCCTGATGGTTTTACCATCGACAGCTATTTTGAGCACTTATCAAAAGAAGGTTTGGAAGAGCGTTTAAACTATCTTTACCCAGTTGAAAAACGTGGTGAAGACTGGCCAGAAATCCGTAAGCCTTATGATGAGCGAATTGATTATGAAGTCGGAATCATTCTTAAAATGGGATTCCCCGGCTACTTTCTTATCGTCATGGACTTCATTCAATGGGCAAAAAATAATGGTGTCCCTGTAGGGCCAGGCCGTGGTTCTGGTGCTGGTTCATTGGTTGCATATAGCTTAAAAATTACCGACCTTGACCCTCTTCGTTACGATCTACTCTTTGAACGTTTCTTAAACCCAGAACGTGTATCGATGCCCGACTTTGACGTCGACTTCTGTATCGCAGGTCGTGACCGTGTTATTGACTATGTATCACGTACTTATGGCCGTGAAGCGGTTTCGCAGATTGCCACGTTCGGTACAATGGCTGCAAAAGGAGCAATTCGTGACGTTGCCCGTGTTTTAGGTAAGTCTTATGGTCTAGCTGACCGTATTTCAAAAATGGTTCCAACTAAACCACTCGGTGTAGATTTGGCAACTGCGATTGAGATGGAACCTCAGCTTAAAGATATCGTCACCAATCCTTCAAACCCCGATAATGATGATGCCAGTGAAATTTGGGAAATGGCATTAAAGTTAGAAGGTATTACCCGAAATACTGGTAAACATGCCGGTGGTGTTGTTATTGCACCCGGTAAAATTACCGATTTCTCTGCGGTACTTTGTGACGCCGACGGTACTAACCGTGTAGCTCAATACGATAAAGATGACGTAGAAGCTGCAGGTCTCGTAAAATTCGACTTTTTGGGCTTACGTAACTTAACGGTTATTGAAGATGCTATTCAAAATATTAATAAAAATCGTGGCAATGACCCATTAAACATTTCTCACGTCCCTCTTGACGATCCTAAAGCTTATTCTGTCTTTGCCGATGCAAATACAACCGCGGTATTCCAGTTTGAATCCGTCGGTATGAAACGAATGCTGAAAGAAGCACGTCCAAGTAAATTCGAAGAAATTATTGCGTTCGTGTCTTTGTATCGTCCGGGCCCGATGGACCTGATTCCTGACTTTATTCACCGTATGCATGGTGGAGGTTTTGAATATCTTCATCCTTTGCTTGAAGGCGTATTAGAGCCAACCTACGGGATTATGGTTTACCAAGAACAAGTAATGCAAACTGCACAGATTTGTGCGGGTTATACGCTCGGTGGCGCTGACTTGCTCCGCCGTGCGATGGGTAAAAAGAAACCTGAAGAAATGGTGAAACAGCGCCAAATCTTCCTTGAGGGTGCTGGACAAAAAGGTATTGATGAAAGCACAGCTAACCATATCTTCGACTATATGGAAAAGTTCGCAGGCTATGGTTTTAACAAATCGCACGCAGCTGCTTATGCTCTTGTTGCATACCATACAGCATGGTTAAAAGCCCACTATCCTGCCGAATTTATGGCAGCAGTAATGTCATCGGAAATGCAGAACACTGACAGTGTCGTATTTTTGATTGATGACTGTCGAAATAATGGACTCGAGGTCTTACCTCCATCGGTTAACATGTCGACTTATCATTTCCATGCCAGTGATGATAAAACTATTGTTTATGGTTTAGGTGCAATTAAAGGTGTTGGTGAACAGGCAATGCAGTCTGTTATTGACTCACGTCGTCAACAAGGTCCTTATACCGACCTATTCGACTTCTGCCACCGTATTGATTTGAAAAAAATCAATAAACGAACTTTAGAGGCACTTATCCGTGCTGGTGCGCTAGATTGTTTAGGTATTGAACGTTCTAGTTTAATGGCTCAATTGCCTGAAGCCGTACAAGCTGCTGAACAAGCACGTAGTAACCGTGAAAGCGGCATTATGGACTTATTTGGTGAAGTTGAAGAAGTTCAACGTAAACCTGCCAAGCCAGTTAAGCCATGGAGCGATGAAGTTCGTCTTAAGGGTGAAAAAGACACACTGGGTTTGTATTTAACAGGTCACCCTATTGATGTTTACCGTCAAGAACTCAAAGCCTTTATTCCTGCAAAACTTAATGAAATTACAGCAACTCGTCGTGGCGTAACGACTGTTTATGCAGGTCTTGTTCTTGATGTAGCCAACTTCCCAAACCGTGTTGTTATCGTACTCGACGATGGAACAGCACGTATTGAAGTAAGCTGTAACCATGAGCGTTTCCAACGCTTTAAAGATATCATTCAAGTTGAACGTGTAGTGGTCTTTGAAGGCGAAATTTATGAGCGTGAAGGCTTTGATCGTCCAATGGGGCGATTAACCAAAGCATTCAACTTAAATGAAATCAGACAAAAACGTGCCAATAGTATTCAAATCAAATTAACCCATGATTTAATGCAACCAAGTTTGGCTAAAGATCTACAAAATATATTATTGCCTTATTGTAATGTCGATATGCATCAGCATATTGCAATACAACTACAGATTGACCAACCATATGCGCAAGCTGAGCTTCAGCTTGGCCCGCAATGGAAAGTCGCTCCTTTAGATGAACTTCTTGCCAAACTGAGAGATTACTTTGGTAAAGATAATATTCATATTGAATATCAGGTAAAATCTAAGGCAGCTAAAGCAGCAGAACCTGTTCGTCCACAACCTGTTGCCTCACCTCCTGTGGACATGACTATTGATGATGCGTTGGATTCATACCAAAGCGAAGTTTCTCAATATTCGTAATTTCTGGAAATCTTATGAGTTTGTTTGACGACACCGCCGTGTCAAAACAATTAGCACAAGTGCGTATTGTGATGGTCAATACCACTTTGCCTGCTAATATTGGCAGTGCTTTACGCGCAATGAAAACAATGGGCTTGAGTAAGTTGGTTCTGGTTTCACCAAAGACCTATCCACATCCAGATATTCAGGCGCTTGCTGCTGGTGCACAAGATTTATTAGAACAAGTTGAAATTGTTGAAACACTCGAAGACGCGATTAAAGATTGCCATTTAGTTTTTGGAACGAGTGCGCGTAGCCGTACTATTCCATGGCCTTTGCTTGATGTGCGCCCTGCTTCCAAAGAAGCAATTAAGGCAGCTTCACAAGGTCAGCAAATTGCTATTGTTTTTGGACGTGAAGACCGCGGCTTAACCAACGAAGAATTAGCTTTGGCAAACTATCACCTTACTATTCCTGTAAACTCGGACTATGGTGTACTTAACGTTGCTCAAGCGATTCAAGTCGTATGTTACGAACTTCGCATGTCGGTATTAGAGCAAAAAGAGTCTGTTTCTAATGATGGACAAATGCCACTTGCTCAAGGTCAAAGCATGCAATGGGATGAGCCTTTAGTCACTCAGCAACAAATGGAAGAGTTTTATCCTCATTTGGAAAAAATGCTGACCGAAATTGAATTTTTAGATCCAGAAAATCCACGTTTATTACCTTTACGCTTGCGTCGTTTATTTGGTCGTATACAATTAGATCGTATGGAATATCATTTACTTCGCGGTATTTTTAGTCGTGTTCAAGCCCTCACAAGCGGCAAATGGAAAAAAGCATCATCGGACAAGGAGGATCAATCCAATGCTTAAACAGCTTAAAGAAGATATACAGGCTGTATTCGCGCGAGATCCTGCTGCACGAAATACACTCGAAGTACTTACCACTTACCCAGGTATTCATGCTTTGCTCTTGCATAGACTTGCACATGAGCTTTGGAAAAAAGATTGCAAAGGTACTGCCCGTTTTGTTTCTTCATTTAGCCGTTTTGCAACCGGTATTGAAATTCATCCCGGTGCTAAAATCGGCAAACGCTTCTTTATCGATCATGGTATGGGCGTTGTGATTGGTGAAACTGCTGAAATTGGTGATGATGTAACGCTATACCACGGTGTTACTCTAGGTGGTACTACATGGAATAAAGGCAAACGCCATCCAACCTTAGAAGATGGTGTAGTTGTCGGTGCTGGTGCGAAAATATTAGGACCGTTTACAGTTGGTAAAGGTGCTAAAGTCGGTTCAAATGCAGTGGTGACAAAAGCGGTACCCGCTGGTGTAACAGCCGTTGGAAACCCTGCTCGCTATATTTATAAAGATGCCGACAAAACTAAAGATAAAGATGAAGAGCGCCGCCGTGATTATGCACAAAGTATCGGTTTTGCTCCGTATGCGACTACTGCTGATCAATCTGACCCAATTTTAGAAGGAATGCGAGTTTTACTTGACCGTATTCAGCACAATGAAACGCGTATGAATAATTTGTGCCAACGCTTATCCGAACTTGACCCCACTTTCAAAAAAGAAAGCCAAGATGAACAGCCTTTTAGTGATGAAGAGCTAAAAATTCTTGAAGAAGTTCGTCGTGAATGCGGTGCACAAAACAAGACATCAAAAACGTAATATTCTTGATTCATAATGTAACACGCTTACCCTTGCATGTGGGTTTAGCTTTTCCTAGACTTAACTGTACCAAATCTGACTTTACTAAAATGAACGGAAGATCCTATGAATTTTAAGCCATTGGCGTATTTAATCCTTGCAACTTCTAGTTTAACAGCGTGTACAATGGCACCTGTAAAAGAACAAAAAATCGAACCTTTTGTTTTCAAGGAACCAGAGCTTACTCCTCCATTTTATGCATTAAATCCATTTAATTATGATGCTCCACCTGCGTTTGAAGTTGCTTTAAAAGATGCCGCAGCACAGCCTGTAACTAAAATGGTGGTCACTCGTCAGGACGATCCAACTAAATCGCTTACATTAGATACAAATAAACTGATTGTACCTACCATCAATAATTCACAACGTTCGATGAAGTATGCAGTTTTAGCTGGCGATAATGAAATTGATGTGACTGAAATTGATGACTTCTTACAGCTTGTTGAAGGTAAAGCTCGTCACTACCCGCCTCGCTTTACTGATCGTCAAGAACGTAAAGGTTTTGAAAGCAAACTCAAAGAAGTAACTCAGCGTTTAGATACTTTAGCAGCTAATCCAAATGCTTCATTTGATATTTTAATTCGAGCATTTAAAGCAAGTGTACTTGCTCGTAACCTTGATTTAGGTACTGCCCATACCACTAGATCTTTAGAATATGCACAAAGACTTTTAAAAATTAGCCCAGATGATCCAGAAACTAATTTCTGGTTTGGTTTTGGTTTGTCTGAAGGTGGTGGTCAACGTGAAGCTATTCCATACTTAGACAAAGCCATTAAAGGTGATGTTCAAGAAGCATATTTAGCTGCTGCAAACAACTATATTGCAATGGAACAAAAGAAAAACGCGATTCAGACCTTAAAAAACTACAAGGTTAAATATCCTGACGAAGCTGAAGTTGCAGATCGTTTGATTCAAGAAATTGAAAAACAAGGTCGTTGGAATGTATGGCAAGTTTTAACAACCCCTGCTATGGCCCCAGCCACTCCAACTGCACCAGCAAAAAAATAAGAGTATAAACTTACTAAAAAGGGCTGATTTGACAGCCCTTTTTTATATTTGATCAATTGAAAAATACTTTAAAATTTGTATGATCTGCATATTACTGATCCACATATTTGACCATAATGTTTGTTAGAAAAAGAAACTCAGCGCTCTTCACGGTCATACTCCTCGGTTCAATTCTGAGTGGATGTCAGGTGGTAAATGTTAAGCAACAGGCCCTCAACGTCACTATTGCAAACGAACGTAATAGTATTCTTACCCAAGATAAATTGAGTGAAGCAAGTCTTAACGTTTTGTCTATGTCAGGACAAGAAGCTAAAACTTGTACAGATTCCCCTGATACCTGTGTTAATCAGCTTAAAAATCTTCCACAAATTTTAGATGAACAGCTTTTATCTGCCGCGAGTGAAATGTATCTGGCAAAAGCGATGGCTTTATCAGATTCTTCCGAGTGTAAAATTAGTCGGTTCACTAAGCACAAAGCCTCTGATGAACAAAAAGCAATTCAGAACAAATATGACGATTGCTTAGACCAACAATTGAGCTTACTCGATAAGAGCATTCGTTATAGTTATGCCTACTTATTTTCAACAAAACGTCAGCCAACCGATCGTATTTTTGATAATAGGCAAGTTCAAATACGGGACTTTTATAATCAAGCCATTGCTAAAATGGTGAGTATTTATGATCTAAGATACCCTAAAAAAAATGTGGTAGAACCACAAATCCATATTGGTAAGAGTGTCTACTCAATTGACTTTGAGTTTCATAGACAGTTAACTGGTCAAAAGTTAGAAAAATTAATTTCAAGTTATAACTTAAATTTCTCTGGTTTAAGAACAATCAACCGTCGTGATGGTTTCGGTTCTGAATTTGTGGCTGTTTTCCCAAGTTCAGAAAAAGAAGAAACTAATGAATACATTTTAGATCCCCTCCATTACAGCTATAAAAATGGTGTGAATCCGAATATTCACCATGCACGTTATTTAGCAGCAACTATTGTTGCCGAACCTAAAAAAGCCAAAACTGTTGAAGAAATTATTAATGATCCAGAATTTGTAATTCGGGTTTATGATCCTTATCGAACAGATAATATTAATGTCGCTGGTAAGCAATACCCTTTAGCTGCCAACTTCTCGGCTCCTTATGGTTTATGGTTAGCTGAAAATAACTTAGGTGTAGCCGCTTATTTGAGCCTGATTGATCGTGATCAGCATTTAACCATGCCGCATTTATATATGCTCGAACCTTATAATCCAAACAAAAAAATTATTGTGTTGGTACATGGTTTAGCAAGTAGCCCCGAGGCATGGATTGCTCTTACTAACGATGTGATGGGCGATACAGTTTTAAGAGATAACTATCAGGTTTGGCAAGTTTTCTACTCGACCAATATGCCAATCTTAGAAAGTCGATTCCAAATTTATGCACTATTAAAACAAGCTTTCGGTTCGTTAAACCCAAGTGACCCTGCTGCACATGATGCCGTGCTTGTGGGACATAGTATGGGAGGTATTATTAGCCGTTTACTGGTCAGTTATGGTGATATTACTCAACCAGCTTTGAAGCTAATGACTGTACGTCAACAGAACCGCTTCAAAAAACATCCTATGGTGACTGAACGATTGCAAATGCATTCAATTGCTAACTTTGATCGCGCAATTTTCTTAGCATCACCTCACAGAGGTACAGATTATGCAGATCGATGGTTTACTTTAGCTGCTCGTAAAATTATTCGTTTGCCGGGAGCTTTTTTATCTGCTGTAGCGACATCACTAACCACTGAAAACCTAGATGTTAAAGATTTCTTGAATAACATTGATAATGGTCTGATTCAAAATGGACCAAGTGACTTAAGCCATCAATCTAAGTTTATGGAACTCACTGAAAATATTAATCCACACCAAGGCTTAGTCTTCCATTCAATTATGGGTAACATTACTAAAAGCGATGATCCAAATGTCATTACCGATGGTATTGTTCCTTATAAGAGCGCTCACTTAGAGGGTGCAAAGTCTGAGAAAGTACTTCCGGGTGGACACTCTATTCAGTTAACACCTCAAGCTGTACTAGAGCTACGTCGTATTTTACGAGAGCATTTAGTTGAACATGGTTTGTATAAACCATAAAAAATAAAAAAGAGCCAAAGGTGATCCTTTGGCTCTTTTGTTTTAGGCTAGATTTTATTGCCCAGAACGAATGATGTAATCAAATGCAGAGAGTGATGCTTTAGCGCCTTCACCTGTGGCAATAATGATTTGTTTGTAAGGTACAGTTGTACAGTCACCTGCAGCGAATACACCTTTTACATTGGTTTCATTGCGGTCATTGACAATAATCTCGCCACGATTAGTTAACTCAACTTCACTTTCTTTCAAGAAGTCAGTGTTTGGTAATAAACCAATCTGTACAAAGATCCCTGCAAGCTCGACCACATGCTCTTCATCAGTCGCACGATCTTTATATTTAAGACCTGTTACTTGTGAACCGTCACCCAATACTTCTGTGCTTAACGCATTCATAATTACTGTGGTGTTTGGCAAGCTGTTTAACTTGTTTTGCAACACTTGGTCTGCACGAAGTTTAGTATCAAACTCAACCAGAGTTACATGCTCAACAATACCTGCAAGGTCAATTGCCGCTTCAACACCTGAGTTACCACCACCAATCACGGCAACACGTTTACCTTTGAACAGTGGACCATCACAGTGCGGGCAGTACGCTACACCACGGGTACGGTATTCAGCTTCACCCGGTACATTCATTTCTCTCCAACGTGCTCCTGTTGAAAGGATCACAGTTTTCGATTCAAGTTTTGCACCGTTTTCAAGTTCAACTTCAACCAGACCATTTGCTGTTTGGTTGGCACCCGTGATTTTGCTGACACGTTGCAGGTTCATGATATCAACATCATATTCACGAACATGTGCTTCCATCTCGGCAGCAAACTTAGGACCTTGAGTCTTTTGCACAGAAGTGAAGTTTTCAATGTCCATGGTATCCATGACCTGACCACCGAAGCGTTCAGCTACAATACCGGTGTTAATACCTTTACGTGCTGCATAGATTGCTGCTGTTGCACCTGCAGGTCCACCACCAATCACCAATACATCAAAGGCATCTTTGGCATTGAGTACCGCCGCATCTTTTTCAGCTGAGTTGGTATCAAGTTTTGCCACAATCTCTTCAAGCGTCATACGACCTTGACCGATGTGTTCATTGTCCTGGAACACCATTGGCACAGCCATGATTTTGCGTTGTTCCACTTCGTCTTGGAAGAATGCACCATCAATCATGGTTGCCGTAGTGTTCGGGTTATAAATGGCAATCAGGTTAAGCGCCTGTACCACGTCAGGACAGTTATGACAGCTAAGTGATACGAATACATCAAAGTTGGCTTTGAGGTTTAAACCTTTAATTTGATTTAAAACCTCATCCGACACTTTAGGTGCATAGCCAGACACTTGTAACAGTGCCAAGATCAAAGATGTAAACTCATGGCCCATTGGTAAGCCTGCAAAGAACACACGAGGCTGTTCACCTGCTTTAGCCACACCAAAGCTTGGACGACGTGTATTGTTACCGTCAAAACGGGCTGTTACCTTGTCAGAAAGCTCAGCGATTTCAGTTACTAATTCTTTAATTTGGGCAGCTTTATCTGATTCATCCAAAGCAGCAACTAATTCGATTGGACTTTCTAAACGTTCTAGGTAAGCTTTTAATTGAGTTTTAATGTTTTGATCTAACATCTGTTTTTACTCCAATGCATCCAAATTCTTTCAATAGATGCATAGTACGTGAAAACAATGAATAGGTAAAACAGTATGTTTTTATGTATTTGATCGGTTTTTT
>NZ_JEYB01000029.1:0-45398 GCF_000582255.1 Acinetobacter sp. 1566109
ATCTCATTGGCGCGTTGCAGTTCTTTATTTTCGCGTTCGAGTTGTTTGATACGTTCTTGGTCTGAAAGCTGCTGTACTTTAACTGGATTTTGTTTATCTAAATATTTTTGATACCAAACACGAAGTGTTTCAGGAGTACAACCAATCTTAGGCGCAATTGCTGTGATCGCAGCCCAATTCGATGGATAATCTTTTTCGGATTCAATCAATAATTGAACCGCTCTATCTCTGATTTCAGGGGTGTATTTTACTTTTTTCATCGGGACATTCTCTCAAGAAAAGTGGTCTCCGACAAACCCGGTACGGTTCAGATTATGTCTGATCCGGGTTTAATTATGATGGTGCGTGAGCATTTCCCAGAAGTGCAAATTCATCTATCGGTTCAAGCCAACGCTATTAACTGGGCTACTGTTAAATTTTGGAAAGACTACGGCCTAAGCCGCGTGATTTTATCTCGTGAATTATCTTTAGAAGAAATAGAAGAAATCCAGCAACATGTGCCCGATATTGAACTCGAGGTTTTTGTACATGGCGCTCTATGCATGGCCTACTCAGGCCGCTGTTTACTTTCTGGATATATGAACAAGCGTGACGCCAACCAAGGTGCTTGTACCAATGCCTGCCGTTGGGACTATAAACTACATGAAGCCCAAGAAGATGCAAACGGCGATATAATTCCAGTCACTCAGCTAAATACACCAGAAAAGTCTTGCTGCTCATCAGCACAATCAGAAACAACCTCGGTTCAAACTTTACTCGTACAACGTAATGATGAAGAAATGTTTGCTGCCGAAGAAGATGAACACGGCACCTATTTTATGAACTCTAAAGATTTACGTGCGGTACAACATGTAGATCGTTTAATAAAAATGGGCATTGCCTCACTGAAAATTGAAGGCCGTACTAAATCCTATTTTTACTGTGCCCGTACTGCTCAAATTTATCGAAAAGCTATTGATGATGCATTAGCAGGTAAACCTTTTGACCCAAGTTTAATGACCCAACTCGAAGGTTTGGCAAACCGCGGTTACACTGAAGGCTTTTTAAGACGGCATGTACATAGCGAATATCAAAACTATGCTGACGGATCATCACATTTTGACTATCAACAATTTTGTGGTGAAGTTTTAGAACGTCACGGCGATTATATTCGCATTGAGGTGAAAAACCGTTTTGTGATTGGCGACTCACTTGAGCTGATGACGCCTCAAGGCAATATCAGCTTTACCTTAACCGAAATGAGCGATTTAAAGGGCAATCCAATTACAGATGCTAAAGGTTCGGGACATTTTGTTGAGATTCCACTTTCACAAGATGTTGATGTTAGTTATGCCCTACTCATACGCAATTTGCCGCATGCGAAAGAAAGTATTACTGCCTCTACATTGGCTTATTCAGTGAGTTAAACATGGCCCTTTTGATTACGAATGACTGCATCAATTGTGATATGTGTTTACCCGAATGCCCCAATACAGCTATTTTTGAAGGAAGCAAAGTTTATGAAATTGATTCATCTCGTTGTACCGAGTGTGTAGGCTTTTACGATGCGCCAACATGTAAAGCGGTTTGCCCAATCGATTGTATAGAACCAGACCCTGCACATATTGAAAATAGAGAGCAATTATTAGAGAAATTTAAAGGTCTGAATTTAATCGGCTCATTCTCTTCTTAAAACCATTTAGAGGATCAAGTTAAAATCACTGATCCTCTTAAATGACCATGCAGATCAATGATTGAATAAACGAATAAATAGCTGAGACCACTTTGCTAGTGATAAAATCAATTTATCAGTTCAGTTTGGTTTACTGGTACTTTTGTACCAAAAAATTGAACAATCGTTAAAACTGGTCAAATCATTTCAACATTTCATATAGATTGATTAAAACCCTTTCTGGCGCAGCTTCCCATGTCTTATCTTTATTTAGCAATTGCGATTGCTTGTGAAGTTATTGCAACTTCAGCATTAAAAGCATCTCAAGGCTTTACTGTTCCCATTCCGTCTATTATTACGGTTGTGGGTTATGCAGTTGCTTTTTATTTATTATCTCTTACGCTCAAAACAATTCCGATCGGGATTGCCTATGCCATTTGGTCAGGCGCAGGTATTATTTTAATTTCTGCAATTGGCTGGATATTTTACAAACAGCATTTAGACTTAGCTGCCTGCATTGGTTTAGCTTTAATGATCGCTGGTATTGTGATTATTAATGTATTTTCTAAAAATACTCATCTATAAAATATAATTAAAAAGCAACCGAGTATGATGAGAATGTTAAAAAAGTTTCACCATACTCGGTATCAACAGCTTATTTTAAACTACCCGTCAAAAATTGCTTTAAACGCTCACTTTTCGGGTTGTTAAGTACTTCATCAGGATGTCCCTGTTCCTCAATTTTCCCTTGATGCAAGAAAATCACCTGATTAGACACATGACGTGCAAAGCCCATTTCATGTGTGACCACAATCATGGTACGACCTTCTTCAGCCAAGCCTTGCATTACTTTTAGTACTTCACCGACCAACTCTGGATCAAGTGCGCTGGTTGGTTCATCAAATAACATCACTTCCGGTTCCATAGCCAAAGCACGAGCAATTGCTACACGTTGCTGCTGACCACCAGATAAAAATGCCGGATATTTACTCTCAACACTTTCAGGCAATCCAACTTTACGTAGGTACTTGCGTGCACACTCTTCTGCTTCAGCACGTTTTACTCCAAGTACATGGATTGGCCCTTCAATGACATTTTCCAGTACTGTCATGTGTGACCACAAATTAAAATGCTGAAACACCATCATGAGCTGAGTACGCATTTTTTGTAGCTGCTTTGGGTCAACCACTTTTAAATTGCCTTTTTTATCAAAGACTGTGCGTAGTTTTTCACCATTGAGCTTAATCGTGCCATTGCTCGGTTGTTCTAAAAAGTTGATACAACGCAGCAAGGTACTTTTACCTGAACCAGATGAACCAATAATACTAATTACATCACCGGCATTTGCATCAAGTGATATTCCTTTAAGTACTTCATGATCGCCAAATGTTTTGTGTAAATCACGAATCACTAGTTTTGCAACCTGTTCCATTTATGTCTCCTAATGATTCGATGGCTTTAAAAATGCCAACCAACGTTTTTCCAACTTACGAAATATCCAAATCAAAATAAAAGCCAGCACTGCATATAACACCGCAGCAATGCCAAAAGCACTGAAAGTGTCATAGGTTGCTGCATTCACATCACGCGCAATTTTTAAAATGTCGGGAACTGTTGCGGTAAATGCAATGGTTGTGGCATGCAACATCAAAATGACTTCATTGCCATAAAACGGTAAAGCACGGCGTAACATCGACGGAATGATAATACGTGTGTAGAGTTTCCATTTTGACATACCGAAAGCTTGAGCAGCTTCAATCTCACCATGTGGAATAGAACGGATCGCTCCAGCGAAGATTTCAGTGGTATATGCACCAGTATTGAGCGCGAATGCCAAAATGGTGCAATTTATGCCCTCTCGAAAGAATGCATCGAGAGTTTGATGTTCATGGACATAATCAAAGCTATAAATACCCGAGTAAATAATCAACAGTTGGATGTAGAGTGGTGTGCCACGAAAAACATAAGTAAACAACCAAACTGGACCACGCAACCAGTTATTTTCTGATACTCGTGCAAGTGATAAAGGCACAGCAAGCACAAACCCAATACCAATTGAAAGCACCAATAACCAAGCAGTCATCGCGACACCGGTCATTTGTAGGCCATCGGTCCAAAGGTATGCCTTCCAATATTGTTGAAGGATTTCAATCATAATTGCCCCTTCCTCACACCAGCAGAATAATGACGTTCAAGCCACATTAAGATCAGGTTCGATACGGTAGTAATGACCAAATAAATAGCGGCAGCCACGATGCTGAAAAAGAACAGTTGCATGGTACTTCTACCTGCATCTTGCGTAATTTTTACAATGTCAGTCAGGCCAATAATGGAAACCAGCGCGGTCGCCTTAATCAAAACTTGCCAGTTGTTACCAATGCCAGGCAACGCAAAACGCATCATTTGAGGGAATAATACACGGTGAAAAACCTGCCACGGCGTCATCCCATAGGCCATTGCTGCTTCAATTTGTCCCCTCGGAACCGATTGAAATGCACCACGAAAGGTCTCGGTAAAATATGCACCATAAATGAACGCTAAGGTAATCACACCAGCCACAAATGGGTTTATATCAATCTGGTCCATTTGTAGTGCTTCAGTAATTTGGTTTAAACCCAACTGCAAGCTATAAAATAACAGCAGCATAATCACTAAGTCAGGCACACTACGGATGAGTGTGGTATAGGCGGTCGCAATATAACGTAAAGCTTTAATATTAGAGAGTTTTGAACTCGCACCAATTAAGCCAATAATGACAGAAAGCAAGAGTGATAACAGCGCAAGCTGTATGGTCATCCATGTTCCGCTGAGAAGGAGTGGCCCGTAGCCAGAAAAAGACATGACTCATCTTCTCCTTAAAAACAATATCTAATATTGATGAGATGAGAATAGATTTAAAAATGTCGGCACTTAGCCGACATTTTTCACATCATTAGTAAATGCTAAAAGAGAAGTATTTTTTCTCGAGTTTCTTGTATGTGCCATCCGCAATGATTGCAGCGAGTGCCTTGTCAATATTCGCTTTCAAGTCTGCATCTTCTTTACGTAAACCGATAGCCGCACCTACCCCCAATGTTTTGACATCAACCACATTGCCGCCAGCAAAAGAGAAGTTTTTACCTTTCGGTTGTTTTAAGAAAGCGCCATCAACCATGATTGCATCTTGTAAAGTTGCATCCAAACGACCAGACATCATGTCTTGGTAAATCAAATCTTGAGTTGGATAAGGAACAACACTCACACCTTTTGGAGC
The DNA here is from genome assembly GCF_000582255.1 of Acinetobacter sp. 1566109. Taxonomy (NCBI): domain Bacteria; kingdom Pseudomonadati; phylum Pseudomonadota; class Gammaproteobacteria; order Moraxellales; family Moraxellaceae; genus Acinetobacter; species Acinetobacter sp. 1566109. Next base: position 4,905 of record NZ_JEYB01000029.1, read on the forward strand.
CCAATAGGTTTTAGCATATGTTTCTTGAATAGTGCCTTGTTGTACACCTACTCGCTTACCTTTTAATGAAGTAGGTGTTGGCAAAAGCGGCGAACCTTTTTTTGCAACCATACGCGTTGGCGTATTATAGATTTTGCTGCTAAATAAAATTTGTTTCGCACGTTCATCAGTAACGGTCATTGATGAAAGAATGCCATCAAATTTTTTCGCTTTAAGTGCGGGAATCATCCCGTCAAAAGAATTTTCCACCCAAACACATTTGGCTTTGAGTTTTGCACAAATTGCATTACCCAAATCAACATCAAAACCAGTTAACTTGCCATCTGGTGTTTTATATTCAAACGGCGCATAAGACGACTCAGTACCAAAACGAATCACCTTCCAATCCTTTGCTTGGACATTCGTTGCAACAGCAGCCAAAACTAAAGTTGTTGAAACGAACATTTTTTTCATAAAGCTTGCCATCTTGAAGCTTCTCCTTAAAATCCTAATAAGGTGATAAAAACTTGAGCAATTTCTAAATTACTCTTCTGCCGAAATAATTGCAATTTCTATACCAGTAAATTAAGGATTTATGAAGATGTCTAAGCAATGAACTGTATTGACGGTTTAAATGTTGAAAAATCAATCAAATTTTAAGATTAAGTTTTGAGTGTATAAGCTTCAGCAATATTGTGCTGCTCGACCAAAGTACGAATTGTATATTCATGACCAGTTTCTTTATCACAGGCAAATTCACATTTCTGGTCGAAAGGTAAAGCCGTACCGCCAAGTAATGGACAACCTGCAAAAAGTTCAGCGACCCAATCTACAAACACTTTTACTTTGAGCGATAAATGACGATTTTGAAGATAAACTGCTGAAATTGGCATCGGCGCTGGCGTCCACTGAGGTAATACTTCTTTTAACAAACCCGATTCTAAATGGTTGGTGAGCATATAACGTGGACCTTGAATTATACCGAAACCTTGTAAAGCCAAGTCGATATAAGCATCACCGTCATTTACAGAAACACGTCCACGTACTGACACACTTTTAATTAAATCATCAACCACAAAGTCCCAATCGAAGTTGCGTCCGGTACGGCTTGAAAAGAAGTGAATCGCTTTATGGTTTTTTTGCAAATCTTCAATTGAGGTAGGTTCGCCATATTTTTCTAAATAAATCGGTGAAGCAGCGGTTGCGCACTGGAAAGTTCCGATACGACGCGCAATTAAGCTTGAATCTTTTAATTCTCCCACCCGAATTGCACAATCAACTGCTTCTCCAACCAAGTCTACAGGTCGGTCATTTAGACCAATCACTAAATCAATATCAGGATAGCGTGCATGAAAATCGCGTAGTCTTGGAATTAAAATTAAACGGCCAATCGATACAGGCACATCAATACGAAGCTGACCTCTCGGCCCTCGCTCTGCATCATGAAAAGAAGATTCAATATCGGAAACATCCGCTAAAATACGGGCTGTCCGATCATAATATACCGCGCCATCCGGTGTGAGACTAATTTTTCGTGTTGTTCGATTCAGCAAACGAACTTGTAAATGCTTCTCTAAAGCCTGAATGGTTGTAGTCACAGAAGCACGCGGTAAACCCAAACTATCAGCTGCTAAACTGAAACTATTTGTTTCAACCACTTTGTTGAATACTCTCATGGCATGAAATAGATCCACACGCACACTCCTATTAATGCATTTCTTTATTCAAATACATCAATTGTTATAAAAATACGAATAGTGTTATCAAATTTAATATATTTATTCGTGATTGACAAACTTTTATGCTCCGTCCATTCCATAAACCCTGTTTCTCCCATACGGACCATAACTAAAAGTCTGAAAACAGGTATCCAAATAACTAGGAGCACCTCATGTCATTTTCCCGCAAACAGTTTGCACTGTCTGCCATCTTTGTCGCCATTTTGGCTACAGGGGGCAGTTTTATGTTTTTACATGAAAATGCCGATGCAAAAGCTGCACCGACCAGTACCCAACAAGCTGCTACTGTTGATGTAGCCCCTGTAGTAAGCAAAACCATTACCGATTGGCAAGAATATTCCGGTCGTTTAGAAGCCATTGATCAAGTTGATATTCGGCCTCAAGTTTCAGGAAAACTTATTGCCGTACATTTCAAAGATGGCAGTCTTGTTAGAAAAGGCGATTTACTATTTACCATTGACCCACGTCCTTTTGAAGCTGAACTGAATCGTGCCAAAGCCCAGCTTGCTTCAGCTGAAGCACAGGTAACATATACCGCAAGCAATCTTTCACGTATTCAACGTCTCATTCAGAGTAATGCTGTTTCTCGCCAAGAGTTAGATTTAGCCGAAAATGATGCACGTTCAGCGAATGCTAACCTACAAGCCGCTAGAGCTGCTGTCCAATCTGCACGTTTAAATCTGGAATACACCCGTATAACTGCACCAGTCAGTGGTCGAATTTCCCGTGCCGAAGTCACCGTGGGTAATGTCGTTTCTGCAGGTAACGGCGCACAGGTTTTAACAAGTTTAGTGTCTGTATCACGCCTATACGCATCTTTCGATGTTGATGAACAAACTTACCTGAAATATATCAGTAATCAGCGCAATTCTTCGCAAGTACCTGTCTATATGGGACTTGCCAATGAAACAGGCTTTACTCGCGAAGGTACGATCAACTCAATCGACAATAACCTGAATACAACCTCAGGTACGATTCGTGTTCGCGCAACTTTTGACAATCCAAACGGTGTTTTATTGCCGGGCCTATATGCACGAATCCGTTTAGGTGGAGGCCAACCTCGCCCAGCGATTCTGATTAGTCCAACCGCGGTTGGTGTCGACCAAGATAAACGTTTTGTCGTAGTCGTTGATGTGAAAAATCAAACTGCTTACCGCGAAGTAAAACTCGGTGCCCAACAAGATGGCTTGCAAATCGTAAATAGCGGATTACAAGCGGGTGATCGTATCGTGGTAAATGGTTTACAACGGATTCGTCCGGGTGACCCTGTTACACCGCATCTTGTTCCTATGCCAAATTCCCAAATCACTGCTAACGCTACTCCTCCTCAACCTCAGCCAACAGATAAAACATCAACTCCGGCAAAAGGTTAATCACATATGAATATTTCTAAATTTTTTATTGATCGGCCGATCTTTGCTGGTGTGCTATCAGTCTTGATTTTACTCGCCGGTCTCCTTTCGGTATTTAAGTTACCGATTTCTGAATATCCCGAGGTTGTTCCCCCATCTGTGGTGGTACGTGCTCAATATCCAGGTGCAAACCCGAAAGTGATTGCTGAAACCGTTGCCTCTCCACTTGAAGAATCAATCAACGGTGTAGAAGACATGCTGTATATGCAATCTCAAGCAAACAGCGACGGTAACCTAACCATTACGGTGAACTTTAAGCTCGGCATCGAACCAGACAAAGCACAACAATTGGTACAAAACCGTGTGTCTCAGGCTATGCCCCGTTTACCTGAAGATGTACAGCGCTTAGGTGTTACTACCTTAAAAAGCTCACCGACTTTAACTATGGTTGTGCATCTGACCTCCCCAGATAATCGCTATGACATGACCTACTTGCGTAACTACGCGGTGCTCAACGTAAAAGACCGTTTGGCACGTTTACAAGGTGTAGGTGAAGTCGGATTATTTGGTTCTGGTGACTACGCGATGCGCGTGTGGCTCGACCCGCAAAAAGTAGCGCAGCGTAACCTCACCGCGACCGAAATTGTGAATGCCATTCGTGAACAAAATATTCAGGTTGCAGCGGGTACAATCGGTGCATCACCAAGTAATTCACCTTTACAGCTTTCAGTCAATGCTCAAGGTCGTTTAACCACTGAACAAGAATTTGCAGATATTATTTTAAAAACTGCCCCTGATGGCGCGGTTACCCGATTGGGTGATGTTGCTCGTGTTGAACTTGCAGCCTCTCAATACGGCTTACGTTCATTACTTGATAATAAACAAGCAGTCGCAATTCCAATTTTCCAAGCTCCTGGTGCGAATGCTTTACAAGTTTCGGATCAAGTACGTAGCACGATGAAGGAACTTTCAAAAGATTTCCCATCTTCAATTAAATACGACATTGTTTATGACCCGACTCAATTCGTACGGGCCAGTATTAAAGCGGTCGTTCATACCTTGCTTGAAGCAATTGCACTGGTTGTTGTGGTTGTTATTTTATTTTTACAAACATGGCGCGCCTCAATCATTCCATTGCTTGCCGTACCGGTTTCAATTATTGGTACATTTGCCCTTATGCTCGCTTTTGGTTACTCCATCAATGCGCTTTCACTGTTCGGGATGGTACTTGCTATCGGTATTGTGGTCGATGATGCGATTGTCGTCGTCGAAAACGTCGAGAGGAATATTGAAGCAGGCTTAAACCCAAGGGAGGCAACTTACCGCGCCATGCGAGAAGTGAGCGGACCGATTATTGCGATTGCATTAACACTTGTTGCCGTGTTCGTTCCACTTGCCTTTATGACAGGCTTAACTGGGCAATTCTATAAACAATTTGCTATGACTATTGCCATTTCAACAGTCATTTCGGCATTTAACTCACTTACCCTATCTCCAGCTCTGGCAGCAATGTTACTTAAAGGACATGATGCTAAACCTGATGCCTTAACACGTATTATGAATCGTGTATTCGGACGTTTCTTTGCACTGTTTAACCGTGTGTTTTCACGTGCTTCAGACCGTTATAGTCAAGGTGTCAGCCGTGTCATTTCCCATAAAGCTTCGGCAATGGGTGTTTATGCAGCACTTCTAGGTTTAACCGTTGGTATTTCCTATATTGTTCCGGGTGGCTTTGTTCCCGCTCAAGACAAACAATATTTAATTAGCTTTGCGCAGCTACCAAACGGCGCATCATTAGATCGTACCGAAGCAGTCATTCGTAAAATGAGTGATACTGCGCTTAAACAACCCGGTGTAGAAAGTGCGGTTGCCTTTCCTGGCCTATCAATTAACGGTTTCACCAATAGCTCAAGTGCCGGTATTGTCTTTGTGACTTTAAAGCCATTTGATGAACGTAAGGCTAAAGACTTATCTGCAAATGCTATTGCAGGTGCGCTCAACCAGAAATATTCAGCTATTCAAGATGCCTATATCGCGGTTTTCCCACCACCACCAGTGATGGGCTTAGGTACTATGGGCGGCTTTAAACTCCAACTTGAAGACCGAGGCGCCTTAGGCTATTCAGCCTTGAATGATGCTGCACAAAACTTTATGAAAGCAGCACAATCAGCTCCTGAACTTGGTCCAATGTTCTCAAGTTATCAAATTAACGTACCTCAACTCAACGTAGATCTGGACCGTGTAAAAGCTAAACAGCAAGGCGTTGCTGTGACAGATGTTTTCAACACTATGCAGATTTATTTAGGTTCTCAGTACGTTAACGACTTTAACCGCTTTGGACGTGTTTATCAGGTTCGTGCACAAGCCGATGCGCCTTTCCGTGCTAATCCCGAAGATATTTTGCAACTTAAAACCCGTAATAGTGCCGGCCAAATGGTGCCATTATCTTCATTGGTAAATGTCACTCAAACCTATGGTCCTGAAATGGTCGTTCGTTATAACGGTTACACATCAGCAGATATTAACGGCGGCCCTGCCCCAGGTTATTCATCTAGCCAAGCAGAAGCTGCGGTTGAACGTATTGCTGCACAAACTCTGCCGCGTGGTATCAAGTTTGAATGGACAGATTTAACTTATCAAAAAATCTTGGCCGGTAATGCAGGACTTTGGGTATTCCCAATTAGCGTATTACTCGTGTTCTTGGTTTTAGCTGCTCAGTATGAAAGCTTAACCCTACCATTAGCAGTTATCTTAATTGTACCGATGGGAATCTTAGCGGCTCTGACAGGTGTCTGGCTGACTGCTGGAGATAACAACATCTTTACCCAAATCGGTCTAATGGTACTGGTCGGGCTAGCCTGTAAAAATGCCATTTTGATTGTCGAATTTGCGCGGGAACTTGAAATGCAAGGCGCGACTGCCTTTAAAGCAGCCGTTGAAGCAAGTCGTCTACGTTTACGTCCAATTTTAATGACCTCTATTGCATTTATTATGGGTGTCGTACCACTGGTGACTTCAACTGGCGCAGGTTCTGAAATGCGACATGCGATGGGTGTTGCCGTATTCTTCGGCATGATCGGTGTAACATTCTTTGGTTTATTCCTCACCCCGGCCTTTTACGTTCTGATTCGTACCCTCAACAGCAAACATAAACTGCATTCTGCGGCAGTTCATGAAGCGCCGTTAGCTAGCCCACACGATCATTAAGGAGGACATTTGGTGATTACATCAAAACAAAACTGGTTGTTGTCCTCACTCATGGGAAGCCTGCTCCTTGCAGGCTGCTCATTAGCTCCAGAATATCAACCTGCAAAAGTTATAGTGCCAGTCAAATTCAAAGAATCTGATCCAAAAATTGAAGATAATAACTGGAAGATTGCCCAACCTGCCGATCAGCAAACTCGTGGTGAATGGTGGCGCATTTACAATGATGCTCAACTGAATGAACTTGAACAGCAAGCCATCGCAGGCAACCAGAACCTTAAAGCGGTGGCAGCCAATATTCAGGCTTCACGTGCACTACGTTCGGCAGCTCAAGCTGAACGCTTACCAAGTATTGATGCCGGATTTGGGCCAACCCGCCAAAAGCCGTCTCGGGCTTCACTCGGTTTAGATGACAATGCACATACTTCGGCTCACACCTTATGGCGCGCGCAAGCCAATGTTTCATATGAGCTCGATTTATTTGGTCGTGTAGCAAGTAGTGTCAACGCAGCGACAGCGGATCTACAACAACAAGAGGCTCTATATCAGTCGGCACTTTTAGCTCTACAAGCAGATGTTGCTCAAGGCTATTTTCTGATACGTCAACTTGATACCGAGCAAGCAATTTATAACCGAACAATCAAATTACTAGGCGAAACACGAGATTTAATGCAGCTTCGTTTTAAAAACGGACTGGTCAGTGAATTAGATGTTTCTCGTGCACAAACCGAACTTGCTGCCGCACAAACCACTGCCCTAAATATTGCTCGTAACAGAGCCAGTGCAGAACATGCGCTTGCAGTCTTATTAGGAAAACCACCAGCGGACTTTAACTTGCCAGTTCAACCTTTAAACGCAAATAGTATCCGTCTCCCTGCCGGTTTGCCGTCAACTTTACTTGAAAGAAGACCCGACATTGCGGCTGCAGAACGTGCAATGGCAGCAGATAATGCACGTATTGGAATTGCTCGTGCAGCATTTTTCCCAAAACTCAGTCTTACAGGAGCTTTAGGTTATGAATCTTCAAGTTTAAGCGAGTTGGGTAAATGGTCGAGTCGGACTTTTTTACTAGGACCTGTCGCTGGTACTATTTTGTCGTTACCTTTATTTGATGGTGGACAACGTAAAGCAGGCATTGCTCAAGCAAGAGCGGCTTATGAGGAAAGCGTCGCCAACTATAGACAAGCTGTACTAAACGCATTTCGCGAAGTTGAAAATGGTTTATCTGATCAAAGAATTCTCGATCAGCAAATTCAGGCTCAAAACCAAGCACTCTCCTCTTCTCGTCATGCTAATCAACTTTCTCATTTACGTTATCGAGAAGGTGCGATTAGCTATCTTGATGTCATTGATTCTGACCGCACGATTTTGCAACAAGAACAATTAGCAGCTCAGCTGAAAGGTAGCCAAATCATTGCAAGCATCAATTTAATCCGTGCTTTAGGAGGCGGTTGGAGTAGTTAATAAAAAAGCGCCTTACGGCGCTTTTTTTATATATACAAATTATTTTGCATATACAGGGAATTTTGCACAAACAGCTTCAACTTTTGCTTTTACATCAGCAATAACTTTTTCGTCACCTTTGCTGTCGATCACGTCAGCGATCCAACCAGCAAGTTCACGAACTTCAGCTTCACCAAAACCACGAGTTGTTACTGCCGGAGTACCGATACGGATACCAGAAGTCACAAATGGAGAACGTGGGTCATTTGGAACTGAGTTTTTGTTCACAGTAATGTGAGCAGCACCTAACCAAGCATCTGCATCTTTACCAGTTACGTCTTGTTTGATTAAAGATAACAAGAATAAGTGGTTGTCTGTACCACCAGAAACAACATCATAACCACGTGCGATGAATACTTCAGCCATCGCTTGAGCATTTTTCACAACTTGTTGTTGGTAAGTTTTAAAGTCATCAGACATTGCTTCTTTGAAGCAGATTGCTTTAGCAGCAATCGCATGCATTAATGGACCACCTTGGTTACCAGGGAATACAGCTGATTGAAGTTTTTTCTCAATTTCTTCATTCGCTTTCGCAAGGATTAAACCAGAACGTGGACCACGAAGTGTTTTGTGAGTTGTCGTTGTCGTTACGTCAGCAATTTGAACTGGGTTTGGATATACACCAGCAGCAACAAGACCAGCAACGTGAGCCATATCAACAAAAAGGTAAGCGCCAACTTTATCCGCGATGTCACGGAAACGTTGCCAATCTACAACACGGCTATAAGCAGAGAAACCAGCAACGATCATACGTGGCTTGTGTTCTAATGCTAAACGTTCAACTTCTTCGTAATCGATCTCGCCAGTTTCAGCATTTAGTCCATACTGAACAGCGTTATACGTTTTACCAGAGAAGCTTACTTTTGCACCGTGAGTCAAGTGACCACCGTGAGCCAAGCTCATACCCAAAACTGTGTCGCCTGGGTTAAGAAGTGCTAAATACACAGCAGAGTTAGCTTGTGAACCAGCATGTGGTTGAACGTTTGCGTAATCAGCACCAAAAAGTTCTTTAGCACGGTCAATCGCCATTTGTTCAATAACATCTACATATTCGCAACCGCCATAATAGCGTTTGCCAGGATAACCTTCTGCGTATTTGTTCGTAAGTTTTGATCCTTGCGCTTCCATCACAGCAGGAGAGCAATAGTTTTCAGATGCAATTAACTCGATATGTGCTTCTTGACGCTCACCTTCAGAAGCAATTGCTTGAGCTAATTCTGGATCAAATTCAGAAATGGAAATATTGGCAAACATTAGCGGGGGTCCTATAAATTAGGGCTTTTAAGCCGTGCTAAGATTGCGGCATATTGTAGCATGAACTTTATAATTAAACAGAATCAAGTTAGCTCAGTTTTAAATAAAAATGGCTCAATTTTTATAAAAAATGAGCCATCAAATCTAAAATAATTTATAAACACTTAAAAAGCTTTTAATTAATAATTTTCCAAAGTTAAATTTAGCTTTTCATAGCAATAAAAAAACCTTAAATATCAAACACTCTTATTGAGCTGACAGCAAGTTTTGTACATTTCCAATAATATTATCTACATTACTGCTCATTGCCGCCTCATGATCCCAATTACCCGTTACATAGCTATTAATCTTTGTACCGACGACAGTGGCATTAGATATCAAAATATCAGTAGCTACTTTCGGAACTGTTGTATCTGCTAGCCCCTGATAAATAATAATCGGTGTAGTGACTTTTGCCTGTAAAGGTTGAGAATCTTTATCTAAGAATGTTTTAACTAAAGGTACTGCCATAAAATTAGGTTGTGTACGCGTATATCCATCCAGAGTTCCATTATGCTCTGTAGCATACTTAGTCATACCTGCACCAAAGGCTTGCCCCAATGGCCCTGCACAAATTGTTTCCGCCTGCTGTGCAGTACTTGCTGTTTGTGAAGTAAATACTTGGGAATAATCAAAGCTTGGCTGTGTATTTCGAATGCCGGCTGTCACTAAAGCAGTATATGTATCAAGCTGCGCATACATTGGAATCTTTTTATCCACAGTTGCATTAGCAACAGCCTGTTCACCTGCAATTAAAATAAATCCTAGATTTGAAGCTGGTGCTACCGCTACTGTACCTTTATAGTCTAGCTGCGCACGGCTCGCATATTGTGCAGCGCCCAATGCAGCATGCCCACCTTGCGAATGTCCTACAGTAACCCACTTTTTCGAAGTTAATAAGTTCCGCTGTAATAAATAATTACGTGTTGCTACTACTGCATCGGTAATTGAATAAGCTTCACTTTTAATATTTAAAAATGGATGTATACCTGGTGTACCTAATCCCTCATAATCTGGTGCAACCACCACATAACCCGCTGCAAGAAGTTTACTAATTAAATCTTTAGTACTGTCTGTTAATGCCGATTTACTCGGTGCACATGCATCTGCAACCCCTGTCGTACCATGTGCCCAAACCACAATTGGCCAACCGCCTGCTGGTGGTGGAGTAGTCGGTGTAAATACTAGACTTGTTGCCTGCACCTCTTGTCCACTTTGACCTAACATTTTATAAGTTAAAATACTACTTTCAGCAGCAACCGCTCCTAAGTTAGTACTTGTATAAGCATCGACCTTAACCACTGGATTTTGAATATTATTGGCTGGAGTACCCAATGGATCAGTAGTTGCTGAACTGTCATCGCTACTTCCATCTCCACATCCCGTCAATAGTAAACTTGTGCTAAGAACACTGGTCATGAACAATTTCATTTTCATTCGTATATCTTCCTTAAATTCAATTTTTGTTGTGCTTTAGTTTTTAATGAACATTTTAAATGTCTTACAAACAATTACGCCTAATCTTCATTTTTCGCAAGTGATATTTAATCAAAATGAACAGCGAGATTTTCTACTTTTCAACATAAATTGCATTTGATAGCTCATCTAGCCTTACTCTATGTTTTAAAGTAGATAGTCAACTGTTAAGATTGATGGTTACTTGTAATTGTTTAAAGGTTCAAAAGATGCAAGCCATTATTTTAGATACAGAAACTCATACACTAAATGGTTTGCCTATTGAAATTGCATACGCCCCTATTGAACTTAATGCAGGTAAACTCACTTTAGATAAAAGCAAATTGTTTGATCAGCTTTATCAGGTGGGAGCTCCGATCTCTTATGCTGCAATGGCTGTTCACCATATCTTAGAGTCCGACCTAGAAAATCAGCCTCACTATAAAACCTTTAAATTACCTGATAGCACAACTTATATTATTGGCCATAATATTGATTATGATATTGCCGCAATTGCTCGCTGTGGCGTCGATGTATCTCATATTAAACCGATTTGTACTTTAGCTTTAGCACGTAAAGCTTGGCCAGATGCCGAAGCTCATAATATTTCTGCACTCATTTATATGATTTCCCAAGGTAGCGGTAAAGCTCGAGAAATGCTGAAAGGTGCTCACCGTGCCGACGCTGACATTATTTTAACTGCCAATATTTTGATGCATATTATCTATCATTTAAATATTCAAGATATTGAAGAGCTTTACCAAGTTTCTGAAGAAGCCCGTATTCCGCATACGATTAATTTTGGTAAGCATAAAGGTACGGCAATTGCTGAACTGCCTAAAGATTATATTCAATGGCTTCTACGTCAAGACGAGCTGGATGCCTATCTACGTAAGGCATTAGAAAGCGCATTTTAAATTCCTTAAATAGATGATATTCATAAATTCTTCATCAAATTGTCATTTTTGAGTTTTATCTTTAACCCCATTTATATTTTATTAAGAACAGTACTGTTTGATAGAGAAAAATCAAACAGACTGCTTCATTTTTATATTGGGGAAATACAATGTCTGGTTTTTATCGAACCAATTTGGGAAGAGTTGCGCTTCAACAACGTAATATTACGTTAAATGCAAAACAAAGACGTTTACTTCTATTAATAGACCATGAAGATTTTCAAAGTCTCGATACTGAGTTTAAAAAGCGGATCGCCCCACCAGAACTGATACAACAGCTCATTGACTTAAAACTAATTGCACCTTCTAGTGAAAATTATTCAGAGTTACCTGAACAAATATCTCCCCAAGAGTCATCTATAACAACTAAAGAAATACATCAAAAAAATGTTGACGAGAATAAAAGTAATGATTTAGTTGGAGAAATTCAGGTTCCTCACTCAACGTCTGCGCCTTCTTCAAATATTGAAAATAACCAACCAAGCATTCCAGTTCAACAGCTCTCTTTTGAAGAAATACAACAGTTGATGAAGCAAAGCTTAAGCCAATACTGTGGCCTTATGGCAAAGCCACTTATTCAAAAAATAGAGCAAATAAAAACACTTCAAGAACTTAAAATGTCCCAAATGCAATGGATTACCAGTTTGCAGGAATCACGTATTCCTCCTCATGAGCTAGCACATACTCTCCATTCTATTAATTATTCAATTCAGCTTATTCAGCAACGCATCTAAAATAGAACAAGCTGCTGTTTAATTAAGCATTAAACTCACTTGGTACGTATTTCGTGCTTTACCTACCAGTGTTTTTTTCCTATGATGTGCCCCACACATGTGCGCTCGTAGCTCAGTTGGATAGAGTACAGGTTTCCGAAGCCTGGGGTCGTGGGTTCGATCCCCGCCGGGCGCACCAATCTATTTTATAAAATCAATAACTTATATATATTTTGGCGTATATTTGGCGTAATGCGCTATTTATCCACAGGTTTAGAGGTAATTTTGCTTCTTATCAAAGGTCCATCTTTTGCCATTGTAAGTCACAGTGCCATCTAAATTAATGGTCAACTCTTTTAATGAGTAGTCATAGATTTTAAGAACATTCCCGTTCTTATCTAAATCAGCGGGTAGATTGCAAGTATTTTCCATCCTGCCCGCTTCCGAAACCATGATCATGACTTGCGACATCACAAAGCCCTTACACAAATCGAGACGTTCACATTACTATTAATAGTGTGAGCTGTGCAACCTGAGAAAAGGAGGCACAGCATTGTGATGATCGATGCAATTTTAGTACGCTGACACATATAAGTTACTTCTTTAAAAAGAGTGCTCGCTCTGCTTCTCGTCGACGAACTAGACCTTTCATAACTTTACCGCCTGCTTTGTTCCAGACAAGGAATTGGTCAGCAGCGCCTTGATAATCACCTTTGTTGAGTTTCTTTAACAAAGTCGAATTCTTAAATGCACCTGAACCAATGTTGTATGTCAGCGACACCAACGCATCAAACTGATTTTGAGTTAAAGGTACAGTCACAGACTCATTTACCGTTTTTTCAAATTTAGCTAAGTCGTGCTTAAAGTAAGTCTTGGCTTGCTCAGGTGTACAAGTATCCCCTTTTTTTACCTTCACGCCATTAGGATAAACTGTTGTGCCAGTACCAATGGTCCAAACCCCTACACCATCATCGTAAGCATTGAATCGCGTGCCTTCAAAACTAGTTATTAAATCTATACCATCATCACTTGTAGTTTTTCCACCTGGTGCAAGTTTTTCGACCACTTTATTTAGATCGTCTACTTGCGCCTGTGTAAGCTTGCCGCCTGCAATTACTCGGGCAGCATCGAAGAATGGTTTAGTTGTCATTGGATTCACCTTTCTTTTTCTCTAACTCAGAGCTACCAAAATAAAAGCCACATGCAGTTGTCATAGCCCCTGCAATAAAACCCAATGCCGTATTAATCAGATTGCTATTTTCACGTGGCATATCCACAAAAAATAAAGCAATCACTAAAACAAACATCAGTCCCACTAATGCGAAAGCTAGATAAGCTCTTGTGTTTTCACTATTCATCGTCCTGCTTCCTCTAACCGTGATACTTTCTCTTTAATTAAAGATTGATCTTGGCTTAATTGAATAATTGAAGATCCAACCCAAGCGCACAGCGAAAATACGATTCCTGCAAAGATGCCAAGCAGTACACGCAATACAGAAAGACCGCCATCTTGCGAAGCTGTACGATTTTCCAAATTCGCAACTTTGATATCTAATGTATCGATGTCCTTTTTGTTCTGTTCGCTAGTCTCTTTGTGCGCTTCATTAATGAAAGTCAGTCGAGTAACATGATCTGACAACATGCGAATATCACTTTGAATAGAGTCAATTTTCTTTTCGAATCTCAACCCGTATGATTCATTTTCAGTCATGCCTTCCCCCTTTCGTTTAGGCAATAAAAAAGCACCCGGTTGGGTGCTATAAAATGTCTCGTTAATATTAAAAACTGATCTTATCTACTTCAGCTTTCGTTTTAGCCAGCGCAATACTCTCTCTAGCTTTTCTGCTTCTTGCATGACACATAGATACATGCTCTGCCAATGCTTGTCTTAACTTTTTTAATTCCTCCCCTGATAATGTGATAACGGTATTGTTGAATAATGTCCATTCAACCTCTACGCCTAATGCACTTGCTGCAATAATGCGGCTCTGAGACTTTTCATCTGAATCAAATTTATATCCATTAAAAGAAAAACCACCGAATTCGGTGGTTTCTCTAATTTGTTTTATCTCAAGCCATTTATGCTCCTTAACCTGATCTAGAGTTCGAGGATCTACCCATTCTTTATCTTTGAAATCAAATATATGATGTTCAGAAGGTTGTTGAGGAATCTCTTTCCACTTTCCATTGCTATGGTACATATTCGCCTTGGGTGGATCTTCAACTGCAAAACAATCTTCAGGGGTATTTAATTGAATAGTCTCGTCGTTGCCAGATATCTGAAACAACAACTCACCATGTTTTGAAACTATAGCTGTCATTTTTTCAACTCAATTACCGTTAATGTTCTACTCGTTAATTCAAAAGGCAATGCAGCTTGATTTGATGCATCTTTAAAGTAGGAGGCTTTAACGTTGTTTACTGAAGTGGTATTTCTGCCGATCGCAACTCTAAGGCTATATTCAGCACTGCCTGAAAATGCATTATCAATAGTTGGGGGTAACGTATAAGAGCCACTGAAGTACAAAATATTATTTTGTGTATTGGATGGGGCAAAGTAATGCCGGGCAATCTCGGTTCCGTTTCTATAAACACCAACAATTAGGCTAATTAAAGAAGCCAAATCAGCTCTGGTTGTATTTCCATTAATAGAAGTTAGAACCATAAATTGTTTTAACATTATACCCCCACTGATTAGAGCCTTTCCTCCAGATCGAGCCATAGTAACTGATGCAACTTTACCATTTGACCAAGTAAACCAAGCGTTGATAGAGGTTTCATCTACAAGCTGATTATCGAAATCAGGAATATTTGAGTTAGAAGGAAAAGTTACACCAATAGGTACAGTTACAGCTTCATCTTGAATTTTTAGGGTACTAATTGCACCATCATCAATATTTGCATTTTTAACTTTAATTGAACCTAGATCAGCGCTAATAACACTTAAGTTTTCTGCCCAGATCCTATTCGCATTGATATATCCAAAACTACCATTGTCGACATACAATCCACGCGGAATAACAGTACCGTTTGGCAAAGTAACTGGAGTATTTTGCAGTGTCATTAATGGTTTAGGTTCTACATCATCAACACCGACAGGCGTACCAAACTGAATTGCATCATAATTGAATATGAAAGTTGAAGTAGTTCCATCATTCATTGATCCATGGCCTGAAACATGACCATTTACATCGAACTTGGTAAACTGCTGAGCATAGATGCCATCCACACTTTCAGTAACATTTTGAATAGACGCACTATTCTCACCAACTTTAGTTTGTAACGTTTCAGTTACTTTTATCGTTGAAGAAATAGCACTTGAATTTGCCTCGAGCTGGCGCTTGAATACGGCATTGTTCTCATTCATCTGAGCAGAAAGCTGTTCAGTAAGTTTAGATTGAGCCAAATCTCCTTCGATACGAGCAGATTGCTCTGACCATACGCCTGCATAACCTCCTTCATTTCCGATTAAGTCAGATTCTGACCCAATCAATGGTGGATTGAGTTGCGCGAAAACACCGTCAATACGTACTGTTTGGGCGGCAACTTTGTCATCTACATTCTTAATGTCTGACTTAACTTGCGTCAATTGTCCCGTTGAAGCTTTATCGTCAAGCTCAAGATTAATTAAATCAATCGCTTCAGCATTTGCCGATGACTGCTCAACTGCTACCTGTGCCGACTGGCGTACAGTTGCAAGAGCACTATCATTGCTTGCGATATAGTTATCTATTTTTTGAACAGTTACCCTATCACCCTCAATTCGTGCTTGTACTTCTCGTTGTGCATAAGCCTGTAAGTTATTTAACTCAACTGCCGTTGTATCAATACGCTTACTAAGTGCTAAGTCCCCTTCGATCATTGCCGATTGAACAGACCAAGTTCCTGCGAAGCCCTGATCATTACCGATCAAATCAGACTCAGATCCAATCAAAGGTGGATTTAACTGTGCATATACACCGTCCGTTTTTTCAGCTACAAGTGAAAGATCATTTGCAACAACACGAATGCTTTCTTGAGCTGCAGCAAGACCATCATCACTTGACTGTTTAACAGTATTTACAACTTTAAGAACACCTTCATCACCATCAATAATTTGCTGTGATAAACCATCTTTGGCTTGCTGAATAGCGTTTTGTCGATCAATGACTTCTTGTGCAATCCGATCTTTCGTATTCTGAATATCTTGCTTAATTGGACCTATTTCCGCATCAATAGTCTCAATATGATCAATCCTGGTTTTAAGATCCTGATTGAGCTGAGTTTCACTGATTTGATCGTTCAAGAGCTCAAGAACATCTGTTGCATCGGCAGAAGTTGTCGCATGAGTCCAATCCGACCATGGCCCTATATTTCCAATCCTATCAATCAAACGCCCCCGATAAAATTGAGTCAGATTTGGCTGCAAGCCTTGAATCGTATGAGTCGTTGTTGGATAAGCGAATAAGCCCAATTGAGCAATGTTGCTGGTACCATCTGGCGAAACTTGGATTTCTGTATAAGCAGTATCAAGCGCACCGGTTGCCGGAAAGCCCCAATCAAGTTTTATACCGAATAAGATTCCTGTCGCTTGGATAAATGCCAATTTTGGAGGTAAACCCTGCTTACCAGAGAGTTCAGTCAAAGTTGAATAAACTGGTAAAGAAGCTATCTCAAAAGCTGAAATCGCTGTTACTCGTGCTTGATATTGACCCGCATAAATACCTGGTACTTCGACTGAGTTGTTGCCGGTTATTGGAAGCTTAATCCAACTCCCATCATCTTTACGCCACTCAACTAGATATTTAACCGCGCCCTTAGCCTGCGCCCAAGACACTATCATGGTCGCCACATTGATACCCTGATCAATACGGCTTTCACTAGTAATTACGACATCAGTTACAGGATCCTGAATTGTTGGGTTCACAATCGAAATCGGGACCTCATCAAAATAAGCACCCTTGTCAATCGCATCAAACTTGGCTGGGTTATATTGAAGTGCAGTCACTGAAAATTGATGATGCTCATCTTGGGTAATAGAAATCACTCGAAACTTCATTGTTGCCAAGTCTTGAGCATCAATCACCCAGACGTTTTGTGCTGCAATCACATCAAACTCATGAGTAACTGTAACCACTCGACCCGAGATCGATTGAACAATTCGAGTTTGAGCCTTTCCATCCTCGCCATTAATAATCAGTCGGTCACCAGCAACCGCCACCACATCATCACGGTCAAGCGTAATGCTTTTACGATCTGCTGATATTTTAGATACACGCCCTCCGTTTGCCCGTCCAGCAAATAACGGGTCAGCAATATCAATAACTCTGCCCGGCTGCGGAATATGGCCATCCAGACCAACTTTAAAACTAACGGTTCGAGTTTCTAATTGCTCAGACTTTAATGCCCACCAGCCTGCTCTCTGCGCTTGTCCACGCGACGTGCATCCCCAAGCATCAATTTCTAAAATACGAACTTGACCTGCTTCAGCAATCGCCTTTTCATCACGAACAAACTCATATTCAGTTTTATAGTGATTAGCCGGGTTATCCCATGCAATTTTTACAACATTATGTCTATCTCGAGCACGGGTTCCCGCGTACTCAAAATTGCCATCAATAACATTAGCCCGGGTATACGTGAAGTAAGTATCTTGGGGAATATCCGCATCACAAATAATGCTATTACCATCCCAAAATGTGATAGCACGGAATACACCAGCTAATTTCGTTAAAATTTCAAAGGCACCTTCGGCACTCTGAAGATAAACATTACAAGTAAAGCGTGGTTCTTGGCCGCCTAGACCGTCTGGTACCATTTCGTCACAGTATTGTGCTAATCGGTACAATGACCACTTATCAACCATAAGTGGAGTTAAGCGGTCACCTAGCGCATAGCGATCAACTGTACAGATGTCGTAATAGATCCATGCAGGGTTGTTAGAATAAGCCTCTTTGAAAGTACCGTCCCACATCCCAACATATTGCCGTGTTGCTGGATTGTAATTAGTAGGAACTTTTAGGAGCCTACCCTTTGTATCCATAGCAACTTTTGCTACGTTTCCAAAAGTCTCAGCATCATACTGAAGGCCCAATAATGCTGTGTTTGGGTAACGTAATTTCGCATCGATCACTTCTGTAACAGCTGCAATATACATCTTGTCGCTGATATATTCAGAAGATGAGTTCGGCGTCAGACGGCGTACACGTACAAGCCAACCAGAATCAGCTCGAGGCAAATCAATGCGGTGTGCTCGCTCGTAATTTGCAGAAGTCTTATCTGAAATCTTGGTTTTTAGTACTTCAGTCCAGACACCTCCATCAGTCTGTAAATCGATTGCGTATTCGATCGTTACGCCTGATACATCACCATTTGTAGCATTCTGAGTACGCAAAGGACCCCACTTTAAGCGCAAACGAACAGCATCAAGATCAAGATTACTAAAAGCTCGAACCCATGGCGTTTCAGACTTTAACTCCTCATCGATGGCAGTTTCACTTTCTACTGCAGGAAAACCCTCAATGTATTCCTGATCATTAGTACCATTTCTAAAATCAACTTTTACATTTTCAAAGTTAAGGCTTCCATCTGCATTCTGAAGTGGAGTTTCTTCTAAATAAATTGACTGAAGCCCATTAGCTAAACCTTCAATCTCGCCTTCAGCTAAACCATATAGAACCTTGATAAAAGTTTTCGATTGTGCAGAATCTGGTGAAATGACAGGTTGCCGTTGTTTTTTACTGCCTTTTTTTGCGCCTACTACTGCATTCATAAGAAATCTCACGCAATAAAAAAGGCGCTAGAAAGCGCCTGTTAATTAAAATTTACATCTGATCTTCTGGATATTGACCAGCACTGATAATGAAGCCGCCGATTTCCCGTTGACCATAAAGAATTGGAACAGGATTACCTTGTGCAACTGTAGTTACTGCACCGCCAAAGCCTTTGTTGGCACGGTTGCCGTCTTGGTTTTGGTCTTGAGTATTATCAATTTTTGGCATGAGCATTGATGCAACCCCTCCCATAGCCATGCCAGCACCTGCACCTATCAATGCAACCTGAGCAGCCTGACCAATACCTGGTATAAATGAAGCAGCTATCAGAATCGCACCAAGTACAAGTTGCAAAATCCCATTATTGCCACCAGCCCCCATTACACGCGGGACGATATGAATAGTGTCTGCTTCAGTATTCATGTCTAGCTGCTCTTCACCGATGTTATCGCCGGTAATGAGCCGCTTAGTTTCGTGGTCATAAATCGCTGGGCGTTTCTTGCCTCGCTTATTACTTGAGTTCTTTGATTTTAAAAATACGGCAAAGCGTAGGCCTTGCTCATGAGCATGCAACATAAAGTGTTCAAAGCCAGCGATCTGAACAGATAATGCACGCATGGCTTCACGTGTATTTGCGACATCGAGCTTAAATTCACGACCGAATTTTTGCCCCAAGATGCCGTACAACTTAATTGTTTTTAACATCTCTATGCCTCAAGATTTTTACCGTTCTGGTTGACCATTGCGGTCCATAGATTTCACGTATAGATTTACGGCCGTGAAGCTGATGCAAAATTAATGTATTGCCAATACAAGGTTCGGTATCTTCGGACTTCAGCATTGCATTATCACCAAGCCAAATAATGCAATGATTTGGGTGTTCTGTTCGTGGTACTCGGCAAATCAACATATCTCCATATTGCGGAGTGTCCACTTCATAGAAACCGGCTTTCGGAAAGTTATCAATCAATATTGACGGATGATCTTTGTCTTCCCACCAGCCATCTTTTCGTTCAAAGTCTGGCAATTTAATACCTAGCTCACGATCATAAAAGTCACGGACTAGTGCATAACAGTCCTGAAAATGATGAATATAATTACGCCCCACTAAAGGGGCGCGATAACCAAATGGTTCATAAACTTGAAAATCCAGATCCGGATATGAACAAATTACCCACGGCTTTTGATGTAACTCAATTTGAATCAGATCAAGTTCCGAAGCTTTTGTTGTTCCATCTGGATGAGAGTGAACATAAGCTAAGATTTCGCCTTGATCTTCAGCACTTGCCAAATCCTCGGGATGAATTTCAAATTGATCAGATTGTTCGGCAATATTGCGACAAGCGATATATTGCTTATCAACAATCACACCACAGCATTCAAGCGGATAGCATTCATCAGCATGCGCCATGATTGCTTTTTTATGTTTTGCCGTCAGTTTCATAAAACCTCACAATAAGCTTGAAGCCGGGAAACCACCAAATGGCAGCGGTTTATTTTCACCAAATCGCAATCGGCAAGAACGTAAACGTCCTCCGCATCGATCAAGTGCCGGATTATCAGTTGGCTCATCTTTATCAGTGAACATTGCTACACCTGTGTAACCGCATTCCTCACCCCGGTACTTCCCGACCATGCACCAATGACAAAGTGAAGTTATTTGGCGAACTGGGATTTTTAAACCCTCAAAATCGATTGGATTGGACAGCTCGAAAGTCACTTGTTGTGCATTTTCAGATGTCTTTTGCTCGATGTACCAGATTTGCTCTTTTGATTCATTCGATGCAATTGGATTGCCTTCTGTGAAGTTTTCAGCATCTAAGTATTTAGCAAGTGTGGTAATCACTTTAAGTTTTGCACCAGCAAAGTCTTTAAACTGCAAACAGTAAGCAGACACAGCATTTTGAATGCCGTTGATATTGTTGGCCATGCTTAAAGTTGGTGCTGAAGCTTTACCGTCCGAACGCATTTCAAGGCCAGATACTTCCAAAGCCATAGGCTCAAATACTTGACCTTGCCAAATAATATTGCGGTTCCATACTTTTTGATCGCCAGCATCAAAAACTTTGCCAATGCTGCCAGAGTCGGCACCGATCAGACCACTTGAACCAATTGAAGAGTAGATTTTCTCCCAGTCTTGAAAAGCTATATGGCCATGAAAACGTAAAATGCCAGCACCTAAACTGCTGGCATCTAATTCATACAAATGGATTAATCCATCTACATAAAGCTTCTGGAAATCACTATTCAGGGCCATAAGTCACCTCGTCATAGATTGGATTTCCATCTTTGTCTAAGACTGGCACATCATCAAAAACAGGATTTCCTTCACTATCAACTGCCTGAACCCATTCAAAAACTGGCTCACCATTTTCATTAATGACTGGTTGATTCGACAAAATAGGCGTACCGTTTTGATCAGTTTGAATGTGGGTTACTGGCTTTTTATAGTTCTTACCATCCACAATTACAGCTTTTCCTTCATCATCAAATAAATCTTCGTATTTAGTGATATAGGTCAATTGCGGTGCATATTTTACTTGCTGGACCATACGCGGTTGTTTTTCAGTACGTGGAATTTTTCTGACGATTGTCTTCTTGATACTGTTTAAACGAATATCAATCCAGCGCGGCTCACCATTTGCATTGTTCGGAATATCGATTGGTGCATCGAGATTCGCAACAATATCGCCTTCATCATTTAGCTTTTTCTTGAATGTCTTAATTTCAAGATCACCATTTTCCAAGGTCTGATATTCAACTGCACAAATCTTATTGCCATGAGTGTCGGTAGGAATTTCAATCCACCAGCCTTCATTCGCAAAACCTGAAGAACCTTTGACAAGATAATGACCCATACCCAACTTTTCGAAAGAAAGTGGCTGCTCAGCAGCTTCATCATTCGGTTCGATTTTATCTGCAAACAATTTAACAACGGGTGATGCTGACTTAATGAAACCATTTGCATCCACAGTTGTATTTTTTGATGACAAGATTTTACGCCACGGCTGAAACGTATTTACATTCCAGTTTGCAGACCTGACATAAAAATCGGAGTTATGCGTTATGCTTAATTGCGCACAAGCATCAGTTGAGTCGTTAAGATCTAAATTAATAATTGCCTGAGAATTGTCGTCAGGATAGTCTCCAGCACTTGAAATATTATTACCATTATTTTGCCAATAAAAGGCATTACCAACTCCCCTCAATGTTGATAATTTTTGAGTTCCAAGTCGAATTGATTTTCCCAAACCAAATGCACCAACTTCCATCACATTCCCAGCAGCAGTACCCACATATCGGCTAGCTGCATGAGTGTTGTTTGTAAAGTTTTCATTCATTTTTGCGCCAGTTGAGCGAAATGTGTCGCCGCCTGCGCCAGTCGGAGCTGTGCCAAGATTTACTGTTTGAATCGTCATTTTCTTACTCGCATAAAAAAAGCCCCTAAAAAGGGGCTTTAAAGGGGTTTAAATTAAGGGTAAAAAACTTGGGTGAATGTCGTAGAGATTTGCCATACATCACCGCCCAAACAGCGTGGTTGATATTCACCTGTTTTAACTCGAACTTCACCGTCTAAAGGTGAATCCCAAAGAAACGAGTCAGCACCTTTATGCTGGTCAAAGAATGCTTTGATTTGCATAATTTCGGCTTTATAAGCCGTTCTTTGATAAGTCCATTCACCAGCTCGGTTATTGATACCTACAGCAATGTTTTGTTCATATCCATCACCAAATTTGGTTGATAACGTATTAAAGCGCTGAGTATTACTATTGCCATCTAAGTCGCATTCGAAAGTGAATTTAAGGTTGCTCATAAATTGAATCCATAAAAAAACCGACCTCTAAATGGGTCGGTTTAAATATTTAGTTTCATTACATTTTCCAAAGATATGTACAGATAATCAAAGTGATAAGGATCGCAACAAAGCGCCATGCTTTCATTTCATTCATTTCCTTTAGACACCAGTTAATTAATTTGATAAAATCTTCCATATAGATTTATTTTCCTCTTACTTTCGTCGGTTGGTGGAAATGCAAAAACCCCGATGCGTCAACATCGGGGTTTTGTTTTGGAATTAAAAAACCCACTCATTAAGTGGGTTACTTTGATAATAAACCGCCTTGTCGCTGCTCTTGCCGGATAATCGTTCTAACTGCATTGCCGATCATTTGCCCAAGCTGCTTCTGATCCTGAGTATTAGCACCATTAGTATTAACACCTGAATCATTTACATACACTTGGATTGTGACAGGTTGTGCATTAGAGGATGTTACTCTCTCCAAACTCCCACCAGAGTTAATGGCATTCAACGTATCAACACCGACTCGCTTAGTCGCTGCGGCATTCAATACATATTCCTGACCATGAACCACACCAGCTACATCACCTCGGCCCATGTTGCCTGTGTAGCCGCCTGATGAGAAACCAGCGATAGTTTGTGCTGCAATTAGGCCTGCTTGAGCATATCCAAAGCCTAAGATTGCCGTTGCTGCTGGGACTTTACCAACGAAAGGAAGAGTAATATCAGCAGTAGTTTGTGCAGCTGCCAGATGCGCAGAAACAATCGTTGATGCAATAGCAAATGCTTGCTGCATAGCAAACATAGTTTTATATCGCTTGGATTGTTCGCCACTAGCATCTTTTACAGATTGAGTTAAGTTGGACCAAACTCCTTGGCCTTGGCTAAGTAAGCTAGACCAGATTTGCAGTTGAGAAGTATATTGGTTCTTTTGCAAATCCCTATACTTCTCATTGTACTCCTCTTGTATCTTGAACTTGCTCTCTTCATGGATCCTGACCGCATCTTCAATTCGCTTATTGTATTCAAGAGTTAGGATTTCACCCTGAGCGAGTTTTGCTTTTAGGCTGTCTTGTTCATTCAATAATGCATTGTCATTATCAGACATTGCATTACTTTCTCCGAACTGCGTTGATAACCCTTCACGTTCACCTTTGGGTGCTGCTAAGAGCGCTCTAGCCTGTTGAATATCTCTTAGTGAATTACTATAAGTCTGCTCATAAGCACGTTTTCTTTGTTCAGCAGCAAGATTGATTAGGTTGGTTTCATAATCGTATTGTTCCTTTAAGGCTCTTAAACGAGACTTCTTTTCCTCTGCGTTATATTCACGACTCTTCTGGATTCTTAGTCCTTCAATCTTGGTTTTTGCGTTAAGCTTCTCTTGCTCATTCATCTTGAAGGAGTAAAGATCATAAGCAAGTTGAGCATCACTAATGAGTTTTGCATCATTCGCTTTCTGTATCGCTACAGAGACATATTGAGTCATGCCGTATTTCTGTAAGCGCTCAATTTCCTTCTGCAAATCCATCTCAATTTGTTTGGATTTATCAGAGTATTCATACTGAATTTTGAGACGTTCTTCATTGATCTTCTCTAATTCTTGAGCATGCTTTTTCGATTCTTGAGCAGCTTTTTTTGCAGCATTCTCTGCGTCTTTAGCATCTTTTGCGTTTGTTTTAAGGCCCTTGTTGGTTTTGTCTATTGCGCCACTGGTGTCGTAATACAACTGACCAAGCTTATCAAGTTTAGGAACTGATGCATCCAGCACATCATTCATGGACTTCATTGAGCCTTTAATGGTCGCTACTGAATCGTTTACAGTATCACTGGCGATAGACCAACCATTTTTAAAACCATTTACTAGAGCTTGCCCTTTAGCAACAACTCCATCAGCATTCCAAACATTAACAGCAGTCGAACCAATATTTTTAGCCTGCTCTACAAAGCCTTGAATGAGTCGTATAACAACCTGAATTGCACTTGCTAGCCCAATAATCCCTACTGCTACACCCTTAGCAATTACACCTACAGATTGAATTACAGAACCAAATTGGCCACCATCTTCAGCTCCTTGCAAGAAACTACTTAAAAGTGTGTTCAAGACAGGTATCATCTGAGACGCTAATTGTGTTTTAAAACCCTCAAAACGAGTTTGAACTGACTTAGTTTGAGCAGCAAGTAGTCGAGACTGTTCAATAGCTTCTTTGCTTTTGATAATCCCCGCTTCTGTTAATGCCTCTCCATAACGATCTAATAAAGCCCCTCCATTTTCGAACAATGGGAGTAAATTACCTAAATCATTACCTAGACTTTCAAAAACAAATCTCTGTTCTTGTGCAGATGCCCCAACACTATCAAGCTTATCTTTCATTAGCTGAAGTGCTTCAACACCATCTTTACCCTGCAAAGTCTTAGCAAACTTTTGAATCTCTGCATCAGTCATTTTGATATTGTTTTTTAAGGCATCAAAGAAATCTGCTGCTTCACCTCCGCCACCACTAGCAGTGAATTCACCAAGCTTTTCTTGTGCATCAGCTAATGACTGTGCCAAACCATCTTGTGACATACCAAGCTGTTCAGCAGCATGTGAAAGAATTTGAAAGTTCTGTGTGCTAGTGTTTGCTCTATTTGCTAAAACAATCATCTCAGCATCCGCTTTAGCGGCTTGAATTGCCATTGCAGAAAGTCCAGCAAATGCTACTGCTGCACCACCCACCGCCATTCCTGTAAGTGCTGCACCTGCCATCAAAGCGCCACCACGCAAAGCTGCAACTTTTTCAGTGACATCACCAATAACAGACCCAATGCGTGTATTGCCAAGAGATGAATTAATTTGTTCCTTAAATTTGGAGAATAAATCAGTAGTTTTACCTGTCTCTTGACCTACATTTTTAATAGATTTTGCAGTCTTATCGCCTTGTTTCTCAGCATTACCTAGAGACTTATCTAAAGCATCGACTTCTTTTTTGCCATCTTTGGCGTCAACCACAATAACCAATCGGCTTACAGATTCAGGCATTTCACTCTCCAAATTCTAGGCAATAAAAAACCCGACACTTGGTCGGGTTATTGAATACTGCTTTTTAATCTAATTTAGCCTTGCAGGCAGGTGACATATTGGTTTTCTGATCATCTTTAATTAGTTTGTAGCTGCCACCAACTCCATATGCTAGTTCAAGATTTGTATTAGTTTCACTTTTAATGGCCCAGAAAGATCCGTCCTGCGTATAAACTTTATTGCCTACTTTCTTGATTGATTGTACTCTTGCTTCGCCTTGATAATCTTGGCAAATAACACCTGAACCATCTTGATTTAACTTTAAAGTTGCAACAGAAACATTCGAATGTGCACCTGTCCAATAGCCGTGATTGGTTGTTACTGTAGGTGTTAACTCAAAAAAGTTTGCAGTCGTAGCACAGCCACTAAAGAAAACTACTGAACCTAATACAATTATCTTTTTCATATTCCCAAACCATTATCTTTGAGTAAAATTTAACATGTAGCGTGTTTATTCTCTAGTTTACTATTTTAGTATGAAAGCAACCAAACAAGCAGAATTAAACCTATCACCACGCAAGTCGCTGCAATAAAGAACCCTGAAACCGAACTCCTACATCCTTCAGTTTTTGAACTACTGCTAACAGGTGTTGCACTTATTTGGCTATTCGTCTTTTCATATTGAATAACTTGCTTCTTCTCGGGCTTTTTTAATGGAGGAGGAATCCCAATATGTTCTTCCTTTTTTTTCTTGCGTTCAGCCAAAAACTTATTATTTATAGCGTTCTTATTAATTTCTGGGATTTTTGTAATAGGCTTTTCCTCAATTTGAGGAGAAGTAATAGCTCCTTGTTTTACGTCTCCAGAATTTAAAAGGCTGCTTGTGAAATGTTGCACTGACTGATAATCATAACTGGGAAAAAGGTCAAGCCCTTGTTTAAAGTTCTCGAATCCACCATCTTTCTTTGCTCTTTTATAGTAGATTCTTAGCCTATCATCGTTACTGTCATTTTGGGGGTTCTCTAGCTTACCTACCTTATAAACATAAGCAATGTGATACAAAGCTTGTAAATGCTTACCTTCTCTTCTCAGTAAATTGCCCATTGTGATGTGCACAACCGCATCAAGCCCCAAAGTTTGCTTTTCAGTAAAATTACATTGTTTTGCGTGCTGAAAATAATTTATTTTTTGCTCATTAAGATGACGCCAAGCATCATCAAATCTCTTTTCTTTAATGGCTTGTTCTGCTTTGTGCTTATGTTCAGCGGCAGGCCCAAGATAGTCCTTAAGCATAAAAATACCCTCATATTTGAGGGTAATTTAACAAGAGCTTAAATTACACGCAACAGAAACTCATAGAGACTGCTATTAGGTTGTCACTTCTTATTAGCTAAAGCATAAGCAACATCGGATAATATCTTGCGCTCTGTATCTTTAAGGTTTTTGAACTGATTTCCAATGAACTCTAGGTATACTTCGCTATTATTAGCCGCATATTCATCCACTGCAACTTCAAGCAAATACTTATCTATAATTTGAATTATTTTCAATAAATTGCTTTCTTGGTCAGGCATGAACTCGTCAAGAGATTCTTTGTTCCCCTTCAAAGCATAATATAGACCGAACTTAAGCAATTCATTAATACATGTATTTATAGATTCACCTTGTTGCTCGGAATATGCAACTAGGTCTTCATGTACTTTTGGCAGAAGCCTTGCAGGGAATCTGATCAATTCTGATTGCGACATAATTTTTTCCTCAATGCTTGACATCAAGAGTAATATCACTATAGATTATAGTCAAGTGATGTCAATGATGATGTCACAATAAAACGCCCCGATGATCTTGGCGGATGACGGGGCGAGTTATCAACCACTTTGAGGTAATTGATATGTCTAGTTTAGCACTAAGCTTTAATGATGTGAACTTTTCGCCTGTACAGCACAACAACCAAATTTGGTTAACTGCAAGTGAACTTGCAAAGGCTCTTGGTTACGCCAAATCTGATGCAGTGACTCAAATCTATGAACGTAATAAAGATGAGTTCAACGCATCTATGACCTTGACCCTCAATATGAGTGCCAAGGGTAATATCGAGACCCTCAATATGAGTGTCTCGAAGAAGGGTCGTAATTTAATGAGAAATATACGTATCTTCTCACTTCGTGGCTGCCATTTAATTACCTTCTTTGCACGTACTTCTGTAGCAAAGCAGTTTCGCAAATGGGTGCTTGATGTTCTTGATAAAGAAATTGGCGCACCAGTTGCTAAAACTCATAAATCAGAACGTGAACCCCTAACCAATGCTGTAAATCTTCTTGTAGCTAAAACTAAGCATTTGAATTACAGCGATGCTTATAAATTAGTTCATCAGCGTTTCAATGTTCAGCATATTGATGAAATCCCATATGACATGATTCCTGTTGCAGTGGAGTATGTTCACCACTTAATTGCTATGTACAGCAATGCAGAGAAATACAAGGATACTGAACCTCATATTCATACAGTATTGCGCGATAAGAATGTTCAGTTCTTAATGTGGTATGTTCCAATACTTGCTAAGTTCATCAAAAATGAGATTTCCCCTGCATTAATAGCTATCCAAAGTAGTTATGCGGGACGCTTATTTTCTTTAGCTCAAGAATCAGTCACCCATGCTAACGTTTTAAATCGTAAAGCACTTGGATATGGCATCACTCGTTTGGAACACGTTGATTATCAACCTGTTCATACAATCGAATGGTATCTTTCTAAATAATTGAGGCTTAGAGGCATTGTGATTTCAACAATGCCTCTATTTAACAAGTGGTTAATAAAGGCGCAATAAAAAACCGCTATCTCTAGCGGTTGTTTGGGTGTTGCTTACTATTTTTGAGTAGACGGCTTAGATGTCTGCTCACCATTAGAAGCAGGCACTTTGCGAAGCACTAGGATTACTAAAATAGCTGCTAAGGTTGAGAAAGCAGCCGTTGCAACCCAAGGATAACCAGCATATAGCGCATATACTGCTACACATAGAATCCCTATTCCTATCAACACTCCAAATATTAAACCAAGAAGGAATAATTGAGAGTTATGTTTTTGATTCTCAATGTTTGCAGTGTTGATGCGCTTATTTTCTGCCATTTGATGGCGAGCCACTTCATGACTCATAGTCTGTTCATTCTCAACAATCTGCATTAAACGACTAGCTAGACCAGGTTGGATTTCTTCAAATGCCTTAACCAAATCAGGAGGCGGGTATGGTGAGTAGCTTTCCGCCTCTTCCACAGCAACTGATACATCATTGCCATTTTTTGTTGCGATGCCACGTTTAGTTCGACGATGTTGAGACATTAATTAGGTATTTATAATGAGTTAAGTTCAGGTTGTTTACTGCGCAAGTCACATGCGATTCTGTTGGTAGCTTTTGTCATGTTTTTACCGACTGCTTCCCAATGTTTTGCTGCATTACCAATTGGTCGCGGATCTTCCATTTTTGCAGGCTCAACAGCATGTACTGGGACACGAGGTGCTAATACAAAAGCTGCTAGCAGACCTTCTGTAAAGTACTTCATACCTTTGTTCATTTTTTATCGCCCTTATATTTAATGGGTGTCATAAAACATACAATTTTTATGACAGAAAAACCCTCTTATCATTTGATAACAGGGTCTCTATAGGAACAAGGGTACGCACTAATGACATTTCTGTCAATAAGGAATCTTTACGGGAATGTCAAGAGAATAGGCGTATTATGTAACATCAAGTGCGCTATATCACGTCGCTTGTTCACAGTTAAGTATCGCACGTCAGCACTTAAGTCTTCGTCGCTCGTTGCGTCGACTTCTTATGCGCCTCGTCCAAGAACATATCGTCAAGCTTAAAGATACAGTCATTAAAGATGTAACGCTCAACTGGTAAATCATATTGCTCAACATAAGCATTAATTGACGAGATATCTAACGCCAGAGGAACACCTTGTTCATAGCGTCTAGATCTTGCAATCGTGTTATATGCCGAAAGAATGGCGTTAGCTACATACGAATAATCAGGCGCATCAGGAAGCTTTACGCCGAGGGCTTCTCTTTGCTTTTTTTCGTGGTCCGTGAGCCCCGCGTACTTGTTCGCGTAGGTGTAGAGGTTTGTGACTTTCCCACGATGTCCTGAAGCCTCTTAAGGGATTCTGTTTGAATACGGGTAGCCTCTTTAATCACAAAATCAATTAGCTGATTCTTTTGCGCTGATTTGCAAAAGATTGTCTCTACATTGGTACGATTATATTCAAGCACAGATCCATCCTTTAACTCGATTCCCTCCCAGTCATTCACAAGGAACACACCTACGGCGTAAGCAAACTTGTCGTTACGCTTTTCGATTCGCTCATTAGTAATGAGATTAATATCTGCTTTTTCCTCTGCTGTCTCAAGATTAAAAATCTCAAGTGCACGTTGGAACTCTGGTTGCATAATTCCATTTATCTTAAATTTGCCACCTGCTGGAAAATCTACCCATTCAAATGGATAAGTAATGTCTTTGTTCTTTTCAATAATATCAAAAGCCACTTTAATTCCCCTTATCAAGGTGTAACTGGCGCAATCACACGAGTAATAACTGGCGATACGCGAATATGGTTGTAGTTGATGTCGACTGTGATGGTGTCTTCTCCACCGCCATCAGGGTGATTAGCTTCAGCCACTTCTAATTGTGGGAACTGGAAGGCATAGCCATTACCTGCATCATCTTCAATAGAGAATTCTAGCGGCATGGTGTCACGGGTTTTAATGAAGTCGATATATGCCGCTGACTGAGCCGAGAACATGTATTGAGTGTTCACAGTTACATCTACAATCTTTTCGAGATAAGTCGTTGCAGTGAGCTTTTTAGATCCAATACAACGGATTGCTTCCATATTGTTGTTAATGGTCAATTCAAGAGACTGCATACAAGCAGTTCCGACAACTGTTTCACCATTAACTTTAAGATCACCGACGTTAAGCGCTGAAACAAGGACTAATTCAGGGACTGGTAAAGGCGAAATAACAGGGTTTGTAGTAGTACGCTCAAACAGAGTACCCATCAAGCCAAATGTAGCTGTGATTTTGCCAGTAGTAGCAATAGACATCGTAGCTTCATTTATGCGTACACCACGGTAAATAAATACCTGGTTAATATCTTCAAATACTTTGACGAAGGTAAATGTCTTTCGCACATTACCGCCAAAGTTAAGAACATCACTGGCCCAGTTATTCATTGCAACTGCTGACCAGAAGTCATCAAACAAGCCAATAGATAATTCAACTTCTAAAGAACCTGTGATTTCTGCTTCAGTTGCAAAACCACCTTGACGGAATCGCGAATCGACCACACTGTTTGATGATTCAGTGGTGACGTTTTCAGTTAAGCCATCAGTCACACGACGAACGGTTTTCCATACGGGTGTAGTTGGTAATACTTCGGGGGTTTGCTCTTCAGCATAATATAATTTAATACGTGCACCAGAACTCATCTAAGTTCTCCTTAATTTTCGGGCATTAAAAAGCCCTCGAATTGAGGGCGTTGTTTGGTTGTGTTCTCAGGCATTTAAGGGCTTACCTTGAATACCCCTGCAAAGTTTCAAAATGCTTTCTGCATGAAGGGTTATATGTTTGTGTTCTGGCCTAGTTCGCTCAATATCAATAGCTATTAGCATTGCTGCGCGCAGGTTTTCTGTCGGCTCTACACTTTCAAAAATGTAGGTGTCGTTATGAATAACAATATCGGCATAACCATCTTCTTCTGTGCTTGGTCTGCACTCCACCACAATGTAAGCAGGAACATTATTTGTCATTATCTTTATCCTCATCAAAATCTAAGGATGGTTGCGCTTCCTTAATTAGATCATCCAATTCTTTAAGCATAGCTGGCTTTGTTTGCTTACCATGGATTGATAGAAAGCTTGCTGCGCCTGACAGAGATTGGGTAATCAGCTCAAGTTGTGCTGAAAGCTTGCCAATGCGTACCTGTAGCCCATCTTTGAGTTGACGAGCCAATTCCTCTTGCTCGATGTAGTATTTGCGGATCTCATGACCTTTTTTATTGCGCTCCATCATCCCAAGGTGTTTGGTCATATCCACCGAGATGATGTACTCAATTAGGTTTTGTCCTGTTTTTGAAAGCTCCTCTTTTTTGAGGAGCTTAATAAAATCAAAATTCTCTTCAAAGCCACATTGTTTAATGCGTCGCTTAATCCAATCCGAAAAGTCCGTCTTAACCTCTAACATTTTATGTAGGTCACGCGCATTCACGCCGAGTTGGACTTTTCCATTTAATTCAACTTCGATAAATGGAGTTTGATTTTCAATTTTCACAATTGCATTCATATCGTTTACCTCGTTACCAAATAAAAAAGCCACACAGACATGCGGTAACGAGACATATCTGTATGGCAAAACGGTTAACTCAAGTTTGGATTTATCTTTAAAATTAGATATTTGAAGAAAATAAACTGGCAGGCACGTTGAACATGGAAACGTGCTTTTCGGGGATCAGCCTAGCCAGTGTTCGCCTGAATTTCAGGCATAAAAAAACCTGCCGCTAAGGACAGGTTCGTTTAAAAGTTAAATTCGTTAATTGACGCGATAATTTATTGAAATGTTGTACTGAATGAAATCCCCATTACTGCCGAGGTTTTGTACTTGACCTTGGAGTATCTCTAGTTGGCCAGTTGTGTAATATTCGAAATGAGCTAACCAAGCATCAGCGAGCTTTGTTATATCAGCCTCATTAGTTTGAGGTCTTGCAAGGCAATTAATTGAAATAACCCCTGTTCTTCTGGTGCAAGGAGTATCACCTACACCAGCAATGATAGAACTGCCCCATAGAATATTTAAGTCACACCAAAGTCCATCTACAGGAATAGTAATCAATGGGCCATTAGGGTATTGAATACGATTTTGCTCAATTCCAGTAAATGCCATTGCTCTAGTGATAATGGCTTGTCTTGCTTGATCTAAAGTCATTGCCATTTTAACCACCGTATTTCTGAGCAATATAGTTAAAGGTTAAACCGTAAACACCTTGTGGCGCTTGTCTTGAGTAGCCGCCTGTTGTCTTTGGTGTTTCAGGCTTGTCTGTAAAGTCGCCATACTCGATCTTAGTTGCATAAGGCGCATTCGTTTGGATGTAAACAACACTGAAAGGAACCAACCGAGATAAAGCGCTTGTGCCTTTGCTAATGGTTGATCCACCGCCCTTGTCTTTCTCTACCTCATTAAATGATTGGTCAGTCTGGTTAATACTGACTCTATGGGATGCTCTAAAAGCACCTGTATCAACTGGGCTTTGAAGAACCACACCTTGCAATGCATCAATGACAATATCTTTTTGCTTTTTGGTAAGGTCGGCTTCAATCGTTTTAGTGAAGGCACTCGGTTTGCTTGTCCAGCCCATGGTGTTATACCTTTCTTAACTGACAGATCCACACACTTGACGATGGATCTTTTCCGTAGCTCACAACTCGATAATTACCGCCTTCAATCACCCAAATATCATTAACATCTGGATTAACTAAAGTGCCTGCTGCGTCCTTCACTTCATTTTGCAGTAGCACGGCTTTAGAGTCTGTTGCTCGGTAATCTATAGGCTTGACCAAATCTTTTGCCCAGCTTCCAAATAGGACGCCTCTGCCGCTATACACATATTCGGTGTAAGTATCCTCACCAGTAGCAGGATTGGAGCTGACTAATTGTTTGCGAGTACAGGTAAAGGAATCAACCGCGTCTGCAAGCTCATCCTCTGCATCAAATGCGGCTGCCAGTTCTTGCTGAATTTCATCACGCATTCCCATGGCCTACTCCGTAATAACAAAGGTGTTGATGTGATACTTCTCGCTAAAGAATGGCTCAAGCAGATCAAGGATAAATTGCATATCGCCACTTACTGACTCTTCTTTGCCTATCAAGAGCGCATTAAAGCAAAGGTGGCAGCATGACAGATTTGAATAAGGAAAGAGAAGTTAATTTACGCTTTGAACAAGATGATGGTTT
Organism: Acinetobacter sp. 1566109; assembly: GCF_000582255.1. Lineage (NCBI taxonomy): Bacteria > Pseudomonadati > Pseudomonadota > Gammaproteobacteria > Moraxellales > Moraxellaceae > Acinetobacter > Acinetobacter sp. 1566109. Next base: position 38,654 of record NZ_JEYB01000029.1, read on the forward strand.
TGTTTGGGTGTTCGATGGTGATAGTCAATTTGGCACCGAAATAAGTCATTTAATGATGATGCATGCAGATGAATATAACGAAGATGAATTACGTGTTATTTGTAACCATGCGGCTTGTGAAATTGACAGGCTTAGAGCAGAGCTAGAAAAAGCCAAAGCTCAGGCGGTGCCCGAGTGGATTTCGGTTGAAGATCGCATGCCTGAGTCATTGCGTAATGTGCTTGTTTTGATAGATGCAAATCCAGTTAAGAACCAAAACTACATGGTGGCTCATTTTATTCCTAAGTTCACTGAAGAGTATCATGGTGATGATGATTGGTATGACTATGACGAAGAGCGCGGCTGCGGTTATATCAAGGAAGGATGGTATGCAAATACGGCTTACATTGGTGATGAGTATTCTAGTTATTTTATTGAAGAAAAAGTAACTCATTGGAAGCAACTAAAAGAAGCAAGCGAATCGGGAGCTGAACAATGAGCATAACTCTTAATGGTCACCAATTAAAAAGCCTTCTCGAATTTGTAAATCCAGATGGTGAAAATGATTTAGATCAACTTGAAACTGAACTAACTATTAAATTTTTTGAAGATGGGCACAGTGGCAAAGGCTATTACTTTTGGATGACAGAATATCCAGAGGAAGGCAGCATGTTGTTGGATGTTGAATCGGGAGCTGAGGGATGAGTGAAGTAAACCAACGTTTCGAGCAAGTCTTCAAAGTTTCTATGGATGAAATGAACAAAGTAAATATCGATGTTTATGGCATTGCAATGGCAACTATTATGAAGCCTGCTTTAGTAACTATGAAGCCAATCTTTCAGCTTATTTATGAACAAGGTGTGAAAGATGGTAAAGCGGAAAGTAAGGAGGGGTGAAATGACTGCAATTGCGAATATTGGTAGCAACTTTGTTGTTGCGTTACCGCCATCAGAAATTTGGCTTAATGATTTACAAGCAGCAGAATATTTAGGCTATAAAGATGTTCACTTTAAGGCGGCAGTTTGCTGCCTGCCAACCTTCCCTAAACCTCGCTACGTTATCAAGTGCGGTCAAGGGAGACGTTGGAACTTGGCAGAATTATCAAACTGGTTGAATGAACAGTCTGATGATGAGCCTAAAAGAGGACGACCACGCAAACGGGGCTAATCTAGCCTCGTTGCAATTTCGCTTGCAGTAGCATTGTAGTAAATCATTAAGCTTCTTAAATCTTTATGCCCAATCATTCTAGCTAAGTCTAAAACTTCTAATTTCCTTGCAAGTCGTGTACATGCTTCATGCCGGGTATCATGAAAGTGCAAGTCAGTAATTTGACATCTATCTCGTAATTTACGCCATAGCGTATCAAAGCTTTGAGAATTACAAGTAAACACCTGTTTTCTATCTAAGCCTTTTAATAATGTCAGCAATTCAACTGCTCGTTTAGATAAAGGTACATTTCGTTTAGTACCGTTCTTTGTTTCAGTCAAAACAAGATATCTATCTTTTAAATAAACGCGATCCCAAGTTAAGCCAACAATCTCACCAGCGCGCATAGCTGTCTCAATCGCAAAGAGAAAGGCAATAATAATTTGCTGCGTAGAGTTTACCGGGACATTGTTATCCCAATTTGCTGCAAGACATAATCTATCAATTTCATCTTGAGCAATTCGTCTATCCCGGTGCTTTGATGGAGGCGGCAAAGTTAAGTCAGCCATTGGAGACTCTTTAATCCACTTCCATTCTTTCCGGGCTACAGTAAATAAAGAAGCTAAAATATTTGCTTCACGTCTGACTGTAGCGCCCTGCACTTCTTTTAACCGGGAGTCACGCCATTGCACTAAATCGTCAGTTGTGACTTTGGCTAATTGTTTTTGGCATAGCTTTTTATACTCACGTTTAAAGAAAGCCATTCGCTTTACTTCATTCTCATGAGTTTTCTTCTTTATACTTACTTCATTTAAATAGCGTTCTATAGCTTCTAAAAATGAATGGTCAGGAAGTTTACCATGCGATTGTTCGCGTAATTGAGTCTCACGTTTTGAGGCCCAAGCTCTTGCTTGTGCTTTTGTATCAAAGGTTGCACTTTCGCGAATTCCGTTTACACTTATCTCGGCTCGCCATGTATCGTTGCGTTGTCTAAATGAAGCCATAATTTTGTGGCGTAATCTTGGCGTAATGGTATTAACCGAAATAATAGGAAAAAATAAGAAATAATAGAAGTACAGATTATTGGCTAGTTTGGCATTTGTTTGTTTTGTATGAAATAATAAGAAAAGATAGAAAAACCTAAGAAGTTGTTGTTTTTAAACAAGTGCCCGCCGGGCGCACCAATTTATATATAATAACTTCATAAATTTATCTCAATTTCATAAAATTCCGACTATTTTACTTGGTTTATTAATCATTATCGCTCAAAATATACCCCTCTTTCATAATGTGAGAATTTCATGACTGATGCTTTGGTTTTAAGAGATTTGTCCAAAACATATCGTAATGGTTTTCAGGCGTTAAAAGGTATTAACCTCACTGTGCCTGAAGGTGAATTTTATGCGTTGTTAGGCCCAAATGGTGCCGGCAAATCAACAACCATTGGTATTATCAGCTCCCTCACGAAAAAAACTTCAGGAACTGTTGAGATTTTTGGACATAATCTCGATACTCATCCATCGTTGGCAAAACAGCAGCTTGGCGTTGTCCCTCAGGAATTTAACTTCGGGCAATTTGAAAAAGCATTCGATATTTTAGTTACCCAGGCTGGTTATTACGGTATTCATAAAAAGATTGCCGAGAAACGAGCGGAACATTATTTAGAAAAACTTGGCTTGTGGGAAAAACGCAATATACAAGCGCGTATGCTGTCTGGTGGTATGAAACGCCGACTAATGATCGCCCGCGCCATGATGCATGAACCTAAACTTCTTATTCTAGATGAGCCTACTGCGGGTGTAGATATTGAATTACGCCGTTCTATGTGGGATTTTCTGACCGAAATGAACGAAAACGGTACTTCTATTATTTTAACGACACATTATCTCGAAGAAGCAGAAATGTTGTGTCGTCAAATTGCCATCATTGACCGTGGTGTCATTAAAGAAGATACCAGCATGAAAAATTTCCTAAACCAGCTGAGTGAAGAGTCTTTTATTTTTGATTTAGCAGAACCAATTGCCCCACTCCAGCTCAATATTATTGGTGTGAAGTTTAACTTAATTGATAGTAGTACTTTAGAAGTAACAATGGATAAAGCACATACATTAAATGACTTATTCCAACTTTTAGAGTCACAAGGTATTCGTGTTCGTAGTATGCGTAACAAATCGAATCGTCTTGAAGAGCTATTTGTCAAAATGGTCGAGAAAAATCTTGAAGGAGCGGCAAAATGAACTTTAACCAACTGCAAATTGCCCTCTGGACTTTAGTTCGTAAAGAAGTACGCCGTTTTCTTCGCATTTGGCCACAAACTTTATTACCACCTGCGATTACCATGAGCTTGTATTTTGTCATTTTTGGTAATTTGGTTGGCTCACGTATTGGGCAAATGGGCGGCGTGAGCTACATGCAGTTTATTGTACCTGGCTTAATCATGATGGCTGTTATTACAAACAGCTATGCTAACGTGTCTTCTAGTTTCTTCAGTGTTAAATTTCAAAAGAGTATTGAAGAACTCATCATGAGTCCCGTGCCCTTACATATTATTTTATGGGGCTACGTGATTGGTGGTATTTGTCGTGGTGTTTTAGTTGGTGCCATTGTTACTGCGATGAGCATGTTCTTTACCCATCTTTTTATACATAACTGGTTCGTAACTATATATACAGTATTAATTACATCCGTTTTATTTTCCTTAGGCGGCTTTATTAATGCAGTCTATGCAAAATCATTTGATGATATTTCTATTATTCCAACCTTTGTACTTACTCCACTCACCTATTTAGGTGGTGTGTTTTATGCCATTAGTGCACTTGGTCCTTTTTGGCAAAAACTTTCTTTAATTAATCCTATTGTGTATATGGTAAATGCTTTCCGTTTCGGCATTTTAGGTCATAGTGACGTGAACGTTACGTTCTCTTTAATCATTGTGACATTATGTTGTGTTGTACTTTATGGAATTGCCTACTATTTACTTGCTCGTGGTTCAGGAATGCGTGAATGAGTGTCGAACAGTCTTTATTGGGTAAAGAAACCCAATATCCAACTAGCTATCAACCCGATGTGTTATTTCCAATTGCACGTGCTCAATCTCGTGAAAACTATTCACATATTGAAGGTATTAACCAAGGTAAAGATTGGTGGCATGTTTTTGAAATATCTTGGTTAAACTCGCATGGTATTCCACAGGTTGCGATTGGCAGAATTACCCTGCCTGCTTCTTCACCAAATTTGATTGAATCAAAGTCATTAAAGCTATACTTCAATAGTCTTAACTTCACTCAGTTTGGCTCTAAAGAGTTATTTATTGAAACGGTTGAAAAAGATCTATCGTCTGCAGCTGGTGCAAAAGTTGAGCTAACGCTATTTCAAGTAGATGAACTTGATATTTCTAAACCACAAGGCATTTGTATTGATGATCTAACACCTGAACGTTTAGAACAACATCCCGATGCATCACTTTTAAAATTGGATGAGTCTGGTGAAGAAGTCGAAATTGAACTGTATTCTCATCTTTTGAGAAGTAACTGCCCAGTCACGGGACAGCCAGATTGGGGTACAGTTTTTATCCGTTTTAAGGGCAAAAAACCTTGTTATCGTAGTCTTTTAGCTTATATTATCTCGTACCGTCAGCATAACGGTTTCCACGAACAGTGTGTTGAGCAAATCTTTGCAGATATTTGGCAAAATTTGCGACCTGAAAAGCTGATGGTTTATGCAACTTATACTCGCCGCGGTGGACTTGATATCAATCCTTGCCGAGTATCGGATCTATCATGGATGCCAAAACCGATTCGATTGGCACGACAATAAAACGAATAATTTGAGGATACACCATGCCGTTTTTTGGTTTTACCCCTTCTGAAGGCTTATTGAACGATATACAGACTGGAATTGCGAATAAGAATTCCAGTGAACCGTTATATCCACTTCGAGACAAAATTGCTTTACAACTTAATGAGGAAATTATTGAAAATGTACTGACTCAGTTAGTACAACATTTCCCAGCGAGTGAAAAAAGAGATACTGCCGAAAAACTAGCTGGTTATGTCAAATCAACAGTTGCTGTGCTTTTAAAGCAATTACTGAGTAAAGCACCAAACGATGTTGTTAAACAATCTGTGGAGTTTTCAGAGAAAAGCTTATTTAAAGACCCACAAGGTCAATATAAAGTTGGTGTAGCTTTAGATGCTGGTTTAGTGACTAATTTGAAGCATAATTTTGCCGAGCTTCAAGCAGGTAATGACATTAATAAAGCAGCCTTAGCAGAACTATATAAACAGTTTGGTGATGCTATGGTTAGACACTTTATGTCTGATTTTAATAAAACATTAGATTTAGGCATGATTAAGCGCAAAGCAGCCGATATTGGCGCAGCAGCTGTAACAAAAGCAGTCCATATTGCGATCGATAAACTTATTCCAAGTTTAAATCGCACTGAACTAAAAGCGATGGCTGAATATCACGATAGTTTATTCTTTAACTAACAGAAAATAGACCATCGGAAACCTGGCGAGAGCCAGGTTTTTTTATTGCAAAATATTGATATACATTGCCATTAATCAGGTTTATGTTAGCATGCGCCAAGCACTGATTGACCTAGTTAAAGCCGCATGTCTCCTAGTCCACAATATAAATTTTTACGCCAAGCTCCTCGAGATGGTCTTAGTACTGCCATGCAACCATCGCGCTGGCAGCAACTTCATATTGACCCGTGGTTATGCCTATTTTTATTTCTAAATGCCCTATTAGGTTTAACGGTACTATATAGTGCATCTGCACAAGATGTAGGCTTAGTCAGTAAACAAGCCATGAGTTTTGGTATTGGCTTTTTAGTCATGATTAGTCTGGCTCAAATTCCCCCTAAGGTTTATCAAGCTTTTTCACCTTACTTTTATTTATTTGCACTATTTTCCTTAATTGGAGTTATGGTCTTTGGTGAAGTCCGCATGGGGGCTAAACGCTGGATCGATATTCCCGGTTTCGGGAGCGTGCAACCCAGTGAGTTCATGAAAATTGGCATGCCAATGATGATTTCATGGTTTTTAGCACGCAAACCACTTCCTCCAAGCTTTTCTCAAGTTGTTTTATCATTAATGTTAATTGGTGTTCCTTTCTTACTGATTGCAGAACAACCTGACTTAGGAACATCCCTACTCGTATTAGCAAGTGGTATTTTCGTACTATTTTTAAGTGGGTTATCTTGGCGCATGATCGGTGCCGCAGCAGCTTGTGCAGCTATTGTTATTCCAATTGCCTGGGAATTTCTTTTACACGACTATCAGCGTCAACGGGTTCTAACGCTACTTGACCCAGAAGCAGATGCATTAGGAACAGGATGGAATATTATTCAGTCCAAAACAGCTATTGGTTCTGGTGGTTTCTCAGGTAAAGGCTTTCTTGAAGGTACACAATCACATTTACACTTTTTACCCGAAGGCCATACTGACTTTATTATTGCGGCTTATTCCGAAGAATTTGGCCTAATTGGCGTACTTATATTAGTTATTCTTTATTCAGCTATTATTTTTAGAACATTTCAGATTGGTTTACAGAGCTTTCATAACTACGGTCGTTTAGTTGCTGGTGCCTTTGGTTTGTCTTTTTTTGTTTATGT